>JAYTAU010000407.1:0-9359 GCA_043737375.1 Planctomycetia bacterium | reverse complement strand
TCCAAATCGCGACGCACCGCGGCGATGGTCTGTTCGAGCGTGTATCCGTGTTGGTCGCGCGTGCCGCCGCTATCGGGATCGAGCAGGCGATCGAGCATCGACGGCGTAACGCTGTTCAGCTCGGGTCTAGGCATGTCTTTTCACCACGGAGACGCAGAGAGTTCAAATGGGGAAATTGGAATGGGGAATGAGGAATGAAAGTCGGTAGAACGGTGAACGATGCGATGGAACGCACATGAAATTTCATTCCCCATTCGCCATTCCCCATTTTCTTTTCTCCGTGTCTCCGTGCCTCCGTGGTGAAATTTTTTAAGCATGATCGATTTTGAGTTCGCGCCAGTCGAGGATCGTCGGCGTGTCATCTCCGGCAAGAAACATGCGCAGACCGGCACCCAGCACCGGGCCGTCGGAGGTCTCTTTCCAATCGGTCATCCGACCCAACTTGACTTGTTCGTCGGCATGTTCGTGAGAGTTGGGATACAAGGCCGGCAAAAATACCTCGCCGCTGGCATCGATGGTTTCCAACCGGGCCGGAATCCACAACAAATCTCGCGGGAACCTCGGCGGCAAAATCGCAATCAGTTCGACTTGCTCCAGCGGCACCCAAAAATATTCGCCGCGGGCAAACACTTCGAGCACCGAGCCAAACAAGTCGTCCGCGTCGCGCAGTTCATGAAACGCCGCGTCGTTGAGTTGGCCCTTCAGCGCCGGCAAGGCATTGTTGGCTTCGTCCAAAAGAGCCAGAGCTTCGGCACCACGTTTTTCGCGCAAGCGATTCAGCGCGTCGAGCCGAGTTTGAACATGCGCCGGCGGGTCAATCAAAAATTGCGGGGCCAGCCCGTCGCGGAACAGCCGTCGTCGTTTTTCCTCGCTATCGATCAACTGACGATAACCCGACCGCGCGACTTGCAGTTCGACTTCCTCGTAGTCCAGCGCATCGAGCTGCCGGCGGGCCCGGTCGAGATCACCGCTGAACGCGGCCAATTCGAACAGAAACAGCCGCTTGGCTTGGTCGCCCGGCGCGGTTTTGACGGCCTGCAGTTGAGCGGCGATTGCGTCGGTCAGTTTGCCGGCTTGGTAGAGTGCCGTAGCGTCCATGGATGATTGGTTCTCGTGAGGCGAGGGAAATTCTCTTAGCCCCCGGCTCCGCCGGGGGATTTAATGCGATGACTGTCAGACCGCGAAACTTCAATGTAAAGTCAAGCAGGTCCCCCGGTAAAGCCGGGGGCTAAAAAGCACCTCTACGCCGTCTTTTCTTTTTTGGAACCGAAGTCCCAACCTTTGATATTCGCGCGGTCGAGCGTGCCGTCGGCCAGCTGCGCTTTGTATCGCATCTCGCAGGTCAGAAAGCTGAAGTCGACCGTTTCGGTCGGCGGGTCCGATCCCTGTGTCTCCATCTTGTAGCCGACCACACTGACGTTGCCAAACGAAATTACCAGATACGTATTGGGGCGATTATCTTTGCCGCCCGGCTTGCGAACCGAGAGCTTGGCCTCGCTGAAGCTATTGTGCTCGGCCCGTTTTTCTTTGTTCGAATTGCTAAAAAACGCGGTCAGCAAGTGGGGCGACGAGGCCTCGAGCTGCTTGGTGATTTGAAAGCGGTAATCCTGATCCTTCTTGCCGGTCTTTTCACCCGCGGGAGGTTTTTTCTTGCCGGCGTCGGGTTTTTTCTTATCGTCGTCGTCGTCCTCTTCGTCGCTCTCTTTCTTGGCGGCGTCGCGATCGGCCTGCGCCGCGGCGATCGCGCTGGCGTTACCAAACGTGAACGAGTTGATTTGAATGCCCTTGGGCGCATCGCCGGTGTTCTGCTTCGAGTCTTGCGTTTCGCCCATGATGCGCACGCGCATCGTCGCCTGATTGGGGACTAGCTCGAGGAATCCGTCGAAAACATCGGCCATGACAAGAGGGGTCAGGGATCAGGGGCTGGGGACTAGAGGCTGGGGACTCGTTCAGTTTTACATCGAAGTGCGATCGATAAAATTCCAGCCCGAGCGGATGGCGGTGCCCAGGGTGCCGTCGTCCTTTTGCGGTTTGTATTCCATTTTAACTTTGGCAAAACTGAATGTCACCGTTTCGCGCGGGAAGGCACTACTGTCGATTTGCAGCGTGTAACCGACGACCACCACGTCGCTGAAATTGAACACCAAATACGGCTGCCGCGTTCCGCCGGTCGCCTTGCGTAGCGTGAGCACCCCGGTTTCGAAAACCTCACGCGTAGCCAGGCTATGCGAACTACAATAGGCGCGAAACAGATCGGGGCTCGATTGATCGAGTTGTTTGGTGATCTCGAATTGGCAAGCGTCGACCTCGGCCAGATCCTTGCCTTCGAACTGCGCAAAATCGGCATCGGAGAACGTGCCGAAATCGTCGCCGCCGAACAGACTGGCCATACCGAATTCGGCACTGTCCAACATGCGATTGCCGGCCGTCTCGCGGCGGGCCCCCTCACCTTGTTCGGCGAACAGAGCATCCTCGTCAAAGCCTTGCGACGAGCCCATTTCGAAGCTCAGCACTTCGATCGTCTCTTGAAAACCGGCGTCGGTCGCTTCGCCTTTGATTTTGGCTTGGCCCTTGGTCAGAGCGAGAAAGCCATCGGACCAGTCGATGTCGGCCATGCTTTACATAGTCCTAAACAGTGCGTTGCAAATAATCGCTTTTCAGCCCTCGGCTTCGCCGAGTGGGTTGAGCAAGCGTAGCGATCATTTAAGCAGGCTCGCGCTCAATCGAAGTTGTCCCCCGGCAAAGCCGGGGGCTAAAAGACAATTGTTTGCCGTCCACACTAACACAACAACCGGAGCGACATGCGTCGCACGCCGCCCCGGTTCGATGGTTTAAACTCGATCGCGACATATTCACCGGCATTAACCAGTGAAATACCCCTGGCATAGCCGGCAATACAATATTAGCCCGCGTCGAAGTTGTTGCTGTTGGTCAGCTTGTTCCAGGCAGCGATTTGCTTGCCGGCGTCGTCCAACGTGCCGTCTTTGTTCTGCGGACGATAGATTGCCTTGAGCGCACCGTATTCGAACACGCAAGTCTCTTCGGGCACATCGTCACCCGACGCGCCCGACCATTCGATACTCTTCACGGCGACGACTTTGAAATGGAATTCCAAGTACACACCGCCCGATTGCTCGCCGGCACTGACGCCGCTTTTTCGCAGGTGCAGTTGCACATCCTTATAGTGACCGCCGGTACCGCAGGTGGTCACTAGGCTGGCCGAGGCGCGGTCGGTCTGCTTTTTAATGGTGAACTCTTTGAAATCGGCCTTGCCCGCACCGGCACCGCCGGACGCCGAGCTGATATTCAACGTGTTCTCGATGCCGAACGAGAACTCCTTGACTTCGAACCAACCGTCGGAGCCTTTGAAGTGAGCGTCGGAGCTTTCTCCCTTGATCTCTTTGGCCGCGCCTCCGGCCGGAACGAATTTAACAAACGCATCGAAAGCCATGAAGTTGTCCTCCTAGGATGTCCTGAATCAAAAAGCACTACTAAGTCCGGTCGAGTCCGCTAATCGAAGAATCTATCAGGGTCGGCAAAAGTTATCCAGTAAGATTTTAAGAAGTTCTTTGGTTTGCCTCGTGTCGACCTGCTCGCCGGGGAACTATCTTAAGACCGGCGCGGACCATCCGACCGTCGGTTGCTGCACGATCCGCATCACAAATATGCACTAAAAAAGCCCCTGGCGACGCGCCAGGGGCTAAAATTAATTACGAATTACAAATTACTAATTACAAAAGCGGACGGAAAAACGATAGTTTTTAAGTCAAATTAAAAATTGATCTGCCTTCTTTCGTAATTCGTCCTTCAAAATTCGTAATTTTCGGCTTACCCCCCCTTCTTAGGAACTTCGGCCACCAGTCGCAATGACGTGGTCAGCGTCTCCAACTGGAAGTGCGGCCGCAAATACGCCACGGCCTCATACCAGCCCGGTCGGCCGGCCACGGGTTGCACATCGACGCGCGCCTCGGACAGTGGGTACTTGGCCTTGGTTTCGTCGCTGGCACCGTTCGGATCGCAGCAGTAGTTGCCAATCCAGCGGTTGAGCCATTCGGCACACTGGTTGGTTTCCATGAAGCTGCCGATTCGATCGCGGGCCATCACCTTCAGATAATGTGCGAACCGCGAGGTGCACATGATCAGGTTCAGCTTGGCCGACAACTCCGCGTTGGCATTGGCGTCGGGCTCGAAGTACGTCTTGGGCTTCTGAGCCGATTGCGCGCTCATGAAGACCGAGAAGTCGGTTCCCTTGGCGTGCAGCAGCGGCAGAAAACCCAAGTTCGAAAGTTCGAACTCGCGACGATCGGTGATCGCGATTTCGGTTGGACACTTCATGGCGATGTCGCCATCGTCGGTCGGGAAGGTATGCACCGGCAGACCTTCGACCTTGCCTCCACCCAACACACCCCGGCTGGCGGCAAACCAACCATTTTTGGAAAACGTGTCGGTCATCCGCGCGGCGTAGGTCCAAGCGGCATTCATCCAGAGGTACTTGTCGTGGTCCTTACCGTCGACAAATTCCTCGAAGTTGAATTCTTCGACCGGCTTGAAATCCTTGCCGTAGGGCAAACGACCCAACACGTGCGGCAACGTCAGACCGACAAAGCGCGAGTCTTCGCTTTCGCGGAAACTCTTCCAAGCTGCGTATTCGACGCTGTCGAAAATCTTGGCCAAGTCGCGCGGGTTGCTCAACTCGGTGAAACGTTCGAAGTTGAACATCTTCGAGCTGGCTGCCGAGATAAACGGCGCGTGCGCCGCGGCGGCCACGTTACTGACCATCTTCAGCAGGCTGATATCCTCAGGGCTGCGACCAAACTCGTAATCGCCCACCAACATGCCATAAGGCTGCCCGCCCAATTGGCCGAATTCTTCTTCGTAGATTTTCTTGAAGAGCGCGCTTTGATCGAACTCGGCGGCCTTCTCCAGATCCTTCAGCAAGTCTTTCTTGCTGACGTTCAACACGCGAATTTTCAGACTCTGCCCGGTTTCGGACTGATGGACCAGGTAATGCAGCCCGCGCCAGGTCGATTCCAGCTTTTGGAAATCTTCGTGGTGCATGATCTCGTTCAATTGAACGGTCAGCTTCTTGTCGATCTCGTTGATCCAGAACTTGATGTTGGTCTCGACATCTTTCGAGACGACTTGTCCCGGCTCGACCACCTTCTCCAAAAACTGTTGAAAGTAGGTCTTCGCGCGGTCGGCCTCTTGCGACGACTGCGGCTTGGTTGCGGCGACAATCTGATCGAGCAGATTGATTTCTTCGGTTGCGGATGCGGCCGGTGCGGCTGCGGTTTGTTCGGCACTACTCATGCGGACACCTCCGGATTTTCTTGCTTGATTTGCTCAGCCAGCTTGGACGCTTGTTCGGTGTTGCTCAGAATTTGGCCGAGCAATTCTTCTAGCTTGTCGTTGCCTTCCATTTTGCTCATCAGTTGTGTCAGCTTTTGACGCATCTCGAGCAATTCGCGTAGCGGCCCGACTTGTTGAGCAACCTTGGCCGGCTCAAAATCTTCGATGCTCTTGAAGTTCAATTCGGCGGCGATCTTCGTGCCGTCGTCACTCAGCTTGTTGTCGACCTTGAGGGCCACGCGCGGAGTGGCGCGAGCCAGCACATCGTTAAAATTATCGCGGTCGATATTGACGACCTTACGTTCCTTGAGAGGCTTGAGCTTCTCTTTGGGATTGCCCGAAAGATCGGCCATGACGCCGACCACGAACGGCAGTTCGACCTTTTCCATCGCATTGCCGACCTGCACATCGTACGTGATCTGCACGCGCGGGCGACGAACTCGGTCGAGCTTATGCTGCAAACTTTCTTTTCCCATGGCACCTCTGGAGGTTAACGATCTCGGACGATTCGGCTAATGGTTCGCCTACATTGCACTGTACTCAGGAATGACACCGTGGGCATTCCCGACGGAATTCACATACACCTTCTGTTACGTTTCGTACCTCGCAGCCGGTCGACAACAGATTCCACTCGGTGGAACCTAAGACCGGAAACGCCGATACAATAAGTGTCTTACGTACTATAGGTCGACGATTCAAACGATTGCGCGGACAACTGCCGCCGGCGCAGCTCGGACTGTGACGGCGGCAAGGTTTTGTTCGGTTGCGTCACGTCAGGAGCCTCATGGATGACCCCTGAATTGCATGGTCGCGCTTGATTCTTATCGTTCGACGCCAAAAACGCAACCATGTCTGCCGCAAGAGGGGCCATTTTGCGCAAGACCGAATGCTGGGGGCTAGAGGCTGGGGGGTGAGACTCGGGGCTGGAGATGCGAAGCTGTCGCGACTTTCAGAGTACACCCAGCGAGCGCTTCACGGCCCTGGGCTAGGAGATGAAACCCCGTTGGGGTAAACACTGCATCAAATCAACCAGCGGTTCAATTTACCGCCGGTAATGGCCTGATTTCAATGCCAAGCGTGGCTCGTCACTTACCCCATCGCCGACACACCCTCGGGTTCCATCTCGATAGGTGCCGCGCTGTGAAACTTGGCCAATAGCGTGCCGGCAATGTGATAAAACCGCCCGCACGACTGACAGCGGACCTGACGAACAATCAGGGTGGTTTGACCATAGACCGGCAATTCGATCTGCACGGCAAAAAACCGAGTGTCGAATGATCGGGTATGCAAGAAACTAATGCTGTTCGTGGCCAAATCGCGTGTGACCGCCTTAAACGGTGCCCCGATCGGTCGGCTGCGTTCGTCGATGGGAACAACGATCACGGTGGTCGTAAACGAAAACCGCGGAGTTCCCCGGCGATTGGTGGCGCAAACCTCCTCGCTTAGTCCCATATCGCGCACAAACCGCAATAGCGAGTGCGGCGGTTCGGCCACGGTGCCAAAACGCTCAAGGTTCAGCGGTGCTTCTTCGCTGACCTCGGCGAAATGGTGCAAAACCTTGGTGGTCTCGGCCTCATTGAGCGGTTGCTCCGTGGCCGCCTCGAGCGCATGTTCGAGCTCTTGTTGATATTCGGGCGAAGAGATGTTCTCGGCGTAATATTGATTCAGTGAGCGATCAGCAGCAGTCCCAACCTGCGGATGGTCGGTTGATACGACTGCTGAAGTGGCGTGCAGTCGTTCCTCGGCCTGAATGGCCCAACGTGAATGAAGTCGCCCAAAATAGAAGCCCAGCGCAATTCCAAACACCAAATCAAGAACGCCGAACGTCCAAAGTCCCAACCAACTGAACGTGGCTTCCGGCTCGATCATCAGCGTATTTGCAGCAACGATAAAGGTAGATTATGCAATCTAAACGAAAAGCATCCCAGCGATGCGGCTTCCCGCTCTTGAAAAGCTAAGCCAGCCCCAACAATGGTCAAATAAAATAGTCGAAAAATAAATGTACGGACGGTTAGGGTATTGCTAAAAATTGACCATCCATTGCGAGTCTACGGCGCATTTCGTTCAACTTTCTACCTGGTTGCTACAATTGCCCCTCAATCTAATCAGGACTATACTCGTTTTAAACGCTTGTTTCGATGTTACATCAAGAATGGTCAAACTCTCCATGGCGACCAATGACGATACTCCCACCAGAATATTGAACGCCGCCGGGCCGGTTTTTGCCGAGCGGGGCTTTCAGAATGCCACGGTTCGTGAAATCTGCGCAGCGGCCGGCGTCAATTTAGCCAGCATCAACTACTACTTTCGCGACAAAGAACGGCTGTACATCGAAACAGTAAAACGAGCCGCCCAGCTGCGGGCCGAACAGGTTCCCATGCCTGTGTGGCCGGTCGATCTGCCTGCCGCCGAAAAGATTCGCAGTTTCGTTCGTACGCTGCTTTCGCGGATGCTGGACTCCGAACAGGCACCTTGGCAAGTTCGGCTGATGCTGCGCGAGATTCTGCAGCCGGGCGCGGCCACCAAGGAACTGGTCCACGGTTACTTTCGACCGCATGTCGAACTTCTGGCGGGCGTGCTAGCCGAAGTGCTGCCGCCTGAAACTCCGTTCGACCGCCGACAGAAAATCGTGTTCAGCATTATCGGACAATGCCTACATTACCGCGTGGCGCACGATGTGGTTCGAGCGCTTGTGCCCGAGGAAGCATTGCGATCGCATTTTTCGACCGAGCAACTTGCCGAGCATATCACGCAGTTCTCGCTGGCGGCGCTGGGTCTGGCTCCGCCGCTGCCCGCACAGTTTGCCGCAGGTACAAGGCTGCGATCGGAATAATTCGATGTTGCTCAAGTCGTCGCTTCGGATCGTTGATCGGCACAGCGTTCGGGTCGGCTTTTCGCATCGCGTTGCACGAAAGAGCAGTTACCCCCCTGCCCGGTCGCGGCATGTAGCGATGCCTCGGCGCGCTTGATCAACGAGATCCAATCGTCGCCGCTCTGCGCATCGGCCAAGCCCATGCTGAGCGTAAACGGCAACTCCCACAGCGCAGTCGAGTATTTCGCATCCAGCGCGGCCCGGCGAATTTGTTCGGCACACACCAAGCCCGTCTCCAGTTCGCAATCCGTCAGGAGCAAGGCGAAGCTCGTCGGTCCATACACGGCCGCACAACCGATCTTCGGTCGCAAATCCGTCCACAGCGACGGCACGACCTCGAGCTTTCGATCCAACGTCGTTGAGGGGAGCCCGAGGGCCGCCTGTTCGTGATCCAATTCGACCATCAAGATCGTCAACGGTTCGTTATTGAGTTGATGCTCGATCATCGACTTTCGCAGCGATTCGCAGAAACCCTGCCGGTCGAGCAACGAAGCGGCTTTGGGTAACGGCGTGACCGGCACAGCCGCCGGTTTGTCGTCGTTGACCGGACTGGGTGCTTCTTGAAACGAAATTCGGTTACGACCGTCTCGCTTCGCCGCATACAGGGCATCGTCGGCGCGCTTAATCATCGAGCCCGTGTCGTCGCCGACTTGCACTTCGGTCAGCCCGATGCTCACCGTCACGCGTAGTTCGATGTCGTGATAATTACACGACAGCGTTTCGATCGCCGTGCGAACCCGTTCGGCAATTTGCCTGGCTTCCGCGTTGCCGACCTGCGGCAATAGCGCGGCAAACTCTTCGCCGCCGTAGCGCGCCGCCATGTCGGTGGGGCGGCGGCAACACGACTGCAGCGCGGCCGCGATTCGCTTCAGGCATTCGTCGCCCGCCGGGTGGCCGTGGCGATCGTTGTAGCTCTTGAACGCATCCACGTCGCAGAGGATCAGCGCCAATGCTTTCTTGTGGCGTCGCCCCAGCGCCATCTGCTCCGCCAGGTAGGCATCGAAGAAGCGACGGTTGGCAAGCCCCGTCAGCCCGTCGTGCCGGGATAGCTGCCCGAGCAATACAACCGATGATTCCAGCTTTGCGGACAACTTCGTGAGCCGTGCGTAGTGCATCGCGTTCTCGGCGAGCAATACGA
>JAYTAU010000406.1:0-1424 GCA_043737375.1 Planctomycetia bacterium | reverse complement strand
GCCGGTCGATCGTGCCGTGCGGCTGACGATGATTAGCCAAGACGTGATTCATAGCCTGTTTTTTCCGGTGTTTCGCATCAAGCAGGACGTACTGCCCGGCCGTTATACCACGATGTGGTTCAAGCCGACCAAGGTCGGCGAATACAACTTGTT
The DNA here is from genome assembly GCA_043737375.1 of Planctomycetia bacterium. GTDB lineage: Bacteria > Planctomycetota > Planctomycetia > Pirellulales > JALHPA01 > JAWXCH01. The sequence continues at coordinate 1,271 of JAYTAU010000406.1, read as the reverse complement.
CTGCGCCGAGTACTGCGGCACCAACCACTCCAAAATGATCGGTCGCGTGATCGTCATGTCGCCGCAAGATTACCAAGCCTGGCTTACGGGCAGCACCGGCGACGAAACTCCGGCCGTGGCCGGCGGCAAACTGTTCGAGCAACGTCAATGCACCAGTTGTCACAAACTCGACGGCACTCAGGGGCGCGGACCGTCGTTGATCGGGATTGCCGGAAAGCCGGTCACGCTGACCACGGGTCAAGTAGTAACTGCCGACGACGGATATTTGCGGCGGTCGATCCTGCAGCCCTCGAATGAAGTTGTGCGGGGGTACGAATCGGTCTCGATGCCGCCGTTCGAAGGTCAATTTACCGAAGAAGAAATGTTCGAGCTGATTGCGTATATCAAATCGATGACGCTCAAGCCGGCCGATCGTGATGGAGCTGCGGAAGGAGCACAAAAATAATGGGTGTTGCACCGGGCGAAAGCGTTCTCCAACCCGAAGTCGATGCGCGAACCGCGATCGTCACGGCCTTGCCGCGCCACCATTATCTCAACGCCCGCTATACCATCGGATCATGGCTGCTGACGGTCGATCATAAGCGGATCGGGCTGTTGTACCTGATGTCGATCACGTTGTTTTTCTTTCTGGGCGGAGCGGCGGCAGTGCTGTTTCGACTCGAGCTGATGACGCCCGATGCGGATCTGGTTGAGCCCGAGACGTACAACAAGCTATTCACGATGCACGGCATCACGATGATCTTCTTTTTTCTGATTCCGGCGATTCCGTCGGTATTGGGCAATTTTTTGATGCCGATCATGATCGGCGCGCGCGACTTGGCCTTTCCCAAGCTCAATCTTTTGAGCTGGTATCTGTTCATGATCGGCGGAATTTTCACGCTGTATGTGATGATCGCCGGAGGTGTCGACACGGGTTGGACGTTTTACACTCCCTATAGCAGCACGTATAGCAACACGTATGTCATGGCGACGGCCGTCGGTATTTTCATCACCGGGTTCTCGTCGATTTTGACCGGGCTGAATTTCATCGTGACCGTGCATAAGATGCGCGCTCCCGGCATGACCTGGTATCGGCTGCCGTTGTTCGTCTGGTCGAACTACGCGACCAGCTTGATCATGGTGCTGGGAACGCCCGTTTTGGCGATCACGATCTTATTGGTTGCGATGGAGCGCGGGCTGAAGATCGGCATTTTCGATCCCAGGCTCGGGGGCGACCCGGTATTGTTCCAGCACCTGTTTTGGTTTTACTCGCACCCGGCGGTCTACATCAT
>JAYTAU010000405.1:0-3841 GCA_043737375.1 Planctomycetia bacterium | reverse complement strand
GAACAACCGGTGTCGGAAGAGGTTTTTCGACGCGGAGTTCGGTGAGTTCGTTTGCGGGACGTCAATCCTTTTAGCCCCGAAGAACCCGGTTAGTCCATTTACCCCCCGGTGAATACACCGGGGGAAAATGTTTTGAATCGCGTGACGCATTGCTTCGTCAACCCGGTGCCCGACTTCCCTGCCGTGTATTCACGGCAGGCTAAATCAACTTTACGCACGCAATCAGCTTTACGCCCGCAACTTCGCGCCGTGCGTCTCCTCACAATTGCGAACGACCAGGTCGCGAATTCGATCGGCCTCGATGCTGGTCAAGGTACCGGTTCGACCGCGTAGCACCAGCGAGAACAACAGGCTCTTTTTTCCCAGGCCCAGACGATCGGCATCGCGATACGTATCGACATAAGTCACTTGCTCCAGCGCTTGGCCGGCGGACTTTAAGACCGTCGATTCCAATTCGGCCCATCGAACGCGATCGTCGACCACCAAATTCAAATCGCGCGAGACCGCCGGATACGGCGATAGATCGACCGCCTGCGGAATCAGGCGCGCGACCTGCTCGAGACCGGCAACGCGGACTTCGGCAACCGTCGTGGGTCCGCGCAGTTCGAACTGCTTGCGGCCCCAGTCGCTCAGTTCGCCCAAGAAACCCCAACGCTCGCTGGGCCCTCGCCCCGCGGAAACACTGAGCAACAGCTCGGCCGCGCGGGCCGGTTTGAACAACGGGTGCTGGAAATCGCGGACCTCGATCGGAGCCGTCGAATTCAACGCTCTCAGCAGCCCGTCGAGAATGCCCTTCAGTTCCAAGAATGATCCGCCGCTGGTGATGCCCAATATCAGCTCTTCAACCGGCAACTCATTCGCGCGCGGCAGATAAATCTTCGCCGTCTCGAACAATTCGATCCGCGGGTTGGCCAACGACTCATTCGTGCGGCGGACCAACAACAAACTGGGGATCAAACTCCGACGTAAGCGATCGGCGCGACGCAGCACAGGCACCGGCGATTGCAATGCCGGCGCGTCGGTCCAAGGGGTGAACGCATCGGACGGCTCTTGCTCGACCACGCTCAGCGTCAATGCTTCGTCGATGCCGGCACCGACTAGCGCCGTGCGGACTTTCGACAACACGCGATCCGTGGTCGTGCGCGTCGATGGGGCCATCGGCACGCTCACGTCCTCGGGGATCGCATCGTAGCCGTGAATGCGAGCGACCTCTTCGATTAGGTCGATCTCGCGCGTCAAATCGCGACGCCAACTGGGCGGAATGACCTCGACATGCTGGTTATCGGCCGAGACTTCTCGATTGCCCAAGCTCGTCATAATGCGTCGCACCGTGTCGGCGGGAATGTCGATTCCGAGAATGCGTTTGAGCTGCGACAGCCGCAGTCGCACCGGCTCGCGCTTTGCGACCGGCGAACCGACATCGATCACGCCGCTCGCAAGTTCGCCGCCTGCCAATTGTAAAATCAGCTCACACGCGCGACGGCCGGCCCAATCGACCTGCTCAGAATCGAGACCGCGCTCGAAACGGTACGATGAGTCGCTGTGTAGTGCCAGCTTGCGGGCAGTCGCGCGGATCGACATCGGATCGAACAAGGCCGCTTCGATCAGCACGTCCTTGGTCGCGCCGCTGACTTCGGAACTGGCGCCTCCCATGATTCCACCCAACGCGATCGGCTGCTGCGCGTCGGCAATGACGCACATGCACGGTTGCAATTCATAAGTTTTATGATTGATGGCGACTAGCTTTTCGCCCGCCCGCGCGGCGCGTACGATAATTTTCGGGCCGGCGATTTTGCTCAGATCGAACGCATGCAGCGGCTGGCCGCATTCCATCAGCACGTAGTTGGTGATGTCGACAATGTTGTTGATCGGTTCGATACCGATCGTTCGCAATCGATCGGCCAGCCACGCCGGGCTGGGCGCGACTTTCACCCCGCGAACGACGCGCGCGGTGTAGCGTGGGCAAAGTTGTTGGTCTTCGACCGTGACTTGAGCCAATGTCGCAACCGCCGTCGTGCCTGGCTTCAGTGCGGCAACTGGCATTTGTAGCGGCACATCGAACAGTACCGCGGCCTCGCGCGCGACGCCGATATGCCCCAAGCAGTCGGGCCGATTGCTGGTAATTTCAAGATCGATGGCCAGGTCGTCGCCGACGGCGTGCGTCGATTCGTGATTGAGCCCGGCCAGCATCACGCGATTGGCAAATTCATCGGCCGAGACCTTCAGCGGCACGTATTCTTTCAGCCAGTTCCAGGAGACGATCATTTCGGGCGTTGGTTAGTGGTTTTCAGCAGCTGTTTTTTGTTGCGAATCGAGGCACCGTTCCCCATAATCGTGTGACTTCGCGGTAAGGTTGTTTTACACGCCGTCGGGCTGATCGGGCAGAGGTTTTCTTTTTTGATCTATCGTCATTTTCGCACTTCATGGGGTATCAGATGAGTGACATGTCTCGCTTGCAGTGTTGTCGGAACTTGATGCGTGGGGCACCAGCGATTGTGCTGATTGCGGCGTCGCTGTGGTGTACCGACGCCCACGCACGCCGCGGCGCTGGAAACCTCATCAGTAGCGGCGAGCGAGTTGAGCACTGTTGCGACCTGCCGCCTCTGACCCGAGTGCAGCTCGGTCAACCCGGTCAGAATTGGAAAGTTGGCTATTGCTACAACCACTTTGGCGTTTTGTGGTTGAACATCTGGACTTGGGGTGGTCGGCATTGCCTGTATCATGACAACACCATCGCCGGTGATGTAACTGCCACGCAGATCGAACAACTTGCCGAACGAAAATTGAGCGCAATCGGCAAACCGCTGGGTTACACGGTTCCCCCGGGGCTGGTAATCATTGTCCTTGGGATCGTTGGCTATGTGGTTTACAAACTCCGCAAAAAGCCTGAATGGGTCGCGGTCCTTGAATTGCGCGACGATCCCCGCTATCGACGGGCCTGGGAGATCATCGAAGAACATCGGTCTTCGGCCGGTCCAGACGGACCCCAGCCGCCCGATGATGGGCCCGGCTTCGATAAAGCACTTGAATTTCTTGTCGGCACGGGTCTTCCAGCAAACGAGGCTGCAAACAACTTGGTTTTGATGAAACGGTATGAAACGCAAGAATCAAAGCCCGCCAATTAAGATGACAAGGGCCCTATCGTAGCCGCTTAATCTGCTCGCGCGCTTGCTGAATTAGTTCTGCCGCTCCGGCAGTCACCAACGAGTCGGCAACGCGGCGGCCCAGCGCGATCGCATCGGATGCTAACCCGACAGCGGAACTCTCGCGACGAATCAGGCCGTCGGGACTGAGCACCACGCCGCTGAGATGCAATTGGCCGTCGGCTTCGATTCGCCCCCAGGCTCCAACCGGCGCCAAGCAACCGCCACGTAGCGCCGAGAGCAGCGCGCGCTCGGCCAACACCGCGTCATGCGTCGCGCGGTCATCGAGCGGGGCTAACGCGGTACGCGTTGCCGTATCATCCGAACGGGTTTCCAATCCCAAGGCACCCTGCCCGACGGCCGGCAACATCATCGACTTGGGCAGAATTTCGGTGATCTGGTCGGCGAGTTGCAAGCGTCGTAGGCCCGCCTCGGCCAGCACCAGCGCGTCGAAATGACCGTCGTGCAGTTTATTCAGCCGAGTTTCGACGTTTCCGCGAACATCGCTGACCTTCAAATCAGTTCGTGCATGCAATAGCTGGCTCTGTCGACGCAAGCTGCCCGTGCCCACGCGTGCGCCGCGTGGCAAATTCGCGAAGGTCATTCCGTCGCGACTGACCAGTGCGTCGCCTACCGACTCGCGCGGCGGCACGCAAGCCAGAATCAATCCATCGACGACTTCAGTCGGCAAATCCTTG
>JAYTAU010000404.1:0-3851 GCA_043737375.1 Planctomycetia bacterium | reverse complement strand
GTCGTGCATACCGGCCCGCTGCCAACTCGTCGCCAGCAAGATGGATAAGGCGGGCTCGAACTGCTTAGCGGCATTGGGTGCGACTTGTAGTTTTTCGAAGATCAAAGCCCCCGCCAACGGACGACCGTGGTCCAAATGATGACGACCGAGAACTAGCGCCGCTTCGTATCCGGCTTTGGTATGAAAGTACTGCCGGACAACCGTCGACAGTTTGAGAAGGTCGCCGCTTCGCGTGGCATCGGTCAGAAGCTGCAACGCTTTGGCACCGAACTGAAGTTCGTACGATTCGCGACCTTCGTCCGGCAAGCCGCCGATCAAACGCTGCGCCTCGATTTTGATGCTACGATGCGAAGTTGACTTGGGGTCCGGCTTGAAAAACGTGTCTTGCGGATCCGCCAGAATGGCGTCAAGTCGGGCCACGCCGTCGGCAAATTGCTCTTTGACGAGCAACTCGCGGGCTCGATCGAGCGCCACGCTTTTGTCGCGATCGACCGGCAATTGCACGCCGTCGACGCCTTGAGCCTTTTCGTCATCGCCGGGCTTTTCGGCGACCATGCGCTTGAACATGCGTAATTGTGCATGTGCGCTATCGCCCCAAGCAAATAATGACGCCACGACAATGAACAGCAAGGCCGGCAATCGCCGTCCGATTGGAAAATGCAAATCGGAGGGTTGGCCGTTCGCAGATATTCGCTCCATCGCCGTCCTTTCCTAACCGATTGCGAACAACGAAAAAAATCGCCGTTACTTTCCGATTAGTCGATTGAGGAGACCCAAAAGTTCATGAAAAGCTGACGTCACACAACGTACCAGACTGCCGAAAGCCGCTGTTATATCTCGGGTTTGCACATCGCCCTCTCACGTCGCGACGGCAAGTGGGAAGGCCAAACGGCCAGCGTGTACTTTTGTGATGTAACTCACTGTCAAACTTTATCTTACATTGAGGCCGATGGTCGGACAAGCAATCCGAATTCAAGCACGTTTTAGCGGGGCTTGCGCGTCAAAAATGCAGAAAGTTGGTTGCACTGCTCGTTTAGTGCTGCCGGATCGAGGATGCGATTTCCGGCTGTATCGCCAAAAAAGAGCATTACGATCTGCGTTTGGCGGCTGTTGAAAACACTGCTTCATTTGGCCGAAAAAATCATCCAGTAACTGTGATCATTCCGGCAAGCGAATACTGACCGTCGACTCAACGAGGTTCTGCTTAATAATCGAGAAGCTCACTTGTTGACAAACCTCGCCGAATCGACCGCAACCGCTAAAAACGGCTCGAACTTTGGTCATCGATCGGTAATATTTCGATTTTCTCGCAGATTTTACACGGTTTTTGGCTTTTCAGCCTTGCAATTTTCGCCCGGTTGTCTTTAATCAGCGGGTCCATTCGGACGGACGCTTCAGAATTGTGCCCGTATTTTGTTGGTTGTTTTTCTGTTTCACTCCACAAGGAGGGTGTTGAACTATGGCGAAAGCCGCAGCAGCGAAGAAGTCGGTCAAGGCTCCCTCGAAGAGCGAGGTGATGAATGCCATTTCCGAGTCCACAAGCTTGTCGAAGAAGGATGTGGCCGCGGTGATTGACGCCTTAATCGGCGAAATCAAGAAGGCATTGGGAGGCAAAGGCCCCGGTGCATTCACGATTCCAGGTCTGGTCAAGATTATCCGTCAAAAAGTGCCGGCCAAGGTGGCTCGCAAAGGCGTGCCCAACCCGTTCAAGCCTGGCGAGTTGATGGACGTGCCGGCCAAGCCGGCCAGCACCAAAGTCAAGGTGCGTGCGCTAAAGAGCCTGAAGGAAATGGTGTAACAGCCCCATTTCTAACAAGACATCGGTTGAAAAGCAGGGTTGCTCCTCAAGAGCGACCCTGCTTTTTTTGTCAGTGGTCAGTGGTCAGTGGTCAGTGGTCAGTGGCACTTCGTACTCTCCAGACTCTAGCCCCGATTCTCCAGCCTCCAGCCTCCGTTTCCGGCTCGCCCCCTCCAGCCTCCTAGTACGCATTCTGCTTACTCAACACGGTTCCGATGGTCATAAACAAGATCTTGATATCCAACCAGGGCGACCAGTCGCGAATGTACTGATGGTCGAACTCGACCCGCTTCTGCATTTTCTCGAGCGTATCGGTCTCACCGCGCCAACCGTTCACTTGTGCGAGCCCCGTAATGCCCGGCTTGACCTTGTGCCGCAGCATGTAGCCCTGAATGACTTTGCGATAACCTTCGTTGTGTTGATTGGCATGCGGCCGCGGACCGACCAGCGACATGCTCCCGCCCAACACGTTGAATAGCTGCGGTAACTCGTCCAAAGAAGTTCGCCGCAATATCGCGCCGAGCTTCGTCACCCGCGGGTCGTGACGAGTCGCCTGTTGAAGAGTTTCGGTGTCGCTTGTCGCTGCATTGCTTGCCGACGCGCCGCTTCTCGAGGTGTCGCTTTCGCAAACCTTCATCGAGCGAAATTTCCAAACACGGATCACTTGGCCGTCAAGTCCGTACCGCTTCTGTCGAAAGAACACCGGCCCGCGCGACGAGCATTTGATCGCCAGCGCGATGAGCGTCATCGGGATCGCCGCGAATAACAAAATCACGGCGGCAAACGCAAAATCGGCAAATCGTTTGACCATTCCATCGACGCCGTAAAACGGATTCTCGAACACGCTGACCGCCGGCAATCCGCCGATCTGCGTCCAGCGCGAATGCAATAATTCGAACACGAAGAAGTCCGGCACCAGATAGACCGAAGCCGTGGTATCGCTCAGCCGCGCCAAGACGTTTTTGATGCGCGCTTCGGCGCGCATCGGAAAGGCGATGTAGACGATCGACACTTCGCCGCACCTAGCTTGCTCGACCAGCTCGTCGATGTTACCCAATTTGGGAGCCACATCCGCGGGCACTCGCGGCAAGCGGTGCGCCTCGCGGTCGTCGTATAGGCCCGTCAGTTGCAGTCCCAATTCGGGCGCGCGATGAACATTGCGTGCTAGTTGAAACGCCAAGTCGTTGACTCCGACGATCGCATAATTTCGCGTGTTGATGCCATTGGCGCGCAGCGCATACATGATGAATCGCAATAACATGCGTGCAACCCCCAGCGTCGCTGCCGATATCAACCACCATTGCAGCGCAACGCCGACCGGCAGCTCGAACCAAGTTCGTGCGGCCCACGACAGAATCACCAACCCGACCAATGCACCCAACCAGGTTCCAATCACGCACAGGATTTCGCGATCGGTGGTGGTGCCGCGCCACGATCGATACAGGCCGGTGACTTCGGCCATGATGAAGTGCAGGCTGACAGCCACGGCCGCCAATGTGACTGCGCGATTCTCAAGGTCGACATGCATCACTGCGGCCGCCAATGGCAACCCGACCGCGATGCCGGCCGCGTCGCTCAATCGGTGTAAAATATCCAACCACGATCGTTCGGTGTGAATTCTCGGGCGTGACACGGACATGGGACACACTTGTTGGGAGAGGGGTCTCGAATTCAGAAGTCTTGTAACGGTGTTTTGACTGAACCTCGTTTGGGAAGGTGCCTCTGGGCATTTCCGTCGTTACTAGTAGCGCCGGAATGCCGCAGCGGGAATTACCTACAAAACACCTTGAATATACTTGCGGATGGAATTTGGCAGGCTTCGCAAGGTTAGCTCGCAAATAGTGCCCCGACTCCGCGGCCGGAAACATCGTGTCTGCGCATTTCCGTGAAGTAACATCCGCGAGTGAGGTTCGGGAAGCGCCGATTGCCCCGCGCGCGCCGAACAGTCTCGATCTGCGGCCCTCCGCAGGTGGTTGCGGGATACGCGGCGTCAACGACCGATGAATTTTGTCTTGCACTACTGTTCAGTCACTCACGGACTCAGTATTCTGAG
>JAYTAU010000403.1:0-9431 GCA_043737375.1 Planctomycetia bacterium | reverse complement strand
GGCGCGTGCGCGACGAACGCTGGCTTAAGCCGGGACAGTAGATCAGAATGAGCTTCGATTCGGTGGTTACGAATTGCATCGATCTCAGATTCCGCTTCGCACTTCGAGTACTCTTACCCGAAAGACTTGCATGCTCCGGCCCATCACCTGGTTTACTGTTGTGGGGCTGTTCGCAATCGCAGCGCTGCCCCGAGGGTTGCTAGCCGCCGACGCGGTTGTCCCAGCATCGAGCAACAAGTCGCCGAACATTATTTTCATTCTGGCCGACGACTTGGGCTACGGCGATTTAGGTTGTTACGGCCAACGGCTCATCAAAACTCCGCACCTGGATCGGCTGGCTGCCGAGGGAATGCGATTCACGCAGTGCTATTCCGGCAGTACGGTGTGTGCCCCTTCGCGAGGATCGTTTCTGACGGGTCTGCACTGTGGTCATGCGCAGGTTCGCGGCAACGGCAAAACGACGTTGGCCGATTCGCAAATCACCGTCGCCGAAGTTCTCAGGTCTGCCGGTTATGCGACCGGTCTGATTGGTAAGTGGGGCATGGCCTCGGCCGGCAGCAGCGGTGTGCCCAACCGTCAGGGTTTCGACTATTGGTTCGGCTATATGACCCACGGCGACGCACACAATTATTACCCGGCCCAGCTTTGGAAAAATAGCGAACAAGTAAAATTGGCCAACGTCGTCGCGAAGGGCGTCGCCAGTCATAAGATCGATTACGCGCCAGAGCTATTCACCAAAGACGCGTTGCGATTCGTCGAAGAGCATCGCGCGCGGCCGTTCTTTTTGTATTTGGCATTCACGCAGCCCCACGCCAACAACGAGGCCAAGAGCGCCGGAATGGAGGTGCCCGAGTTGGGTGAATACGCAGGCAAAGATTGGACCGACCCTGAGCGGGGGCGTGCCGCCATGATTAGCTATATGGACCGCGACGTGGGCCAATTGATGAAAAAATTGGTTGACTTGAAACTTGACGATAACACGATCGTGTTCTTTTCGAGCGACAACGGGCCGCATCAAGAAGGGGGCTCGAACCCCGATTTTTTTGACGCGAACGGCCCCCTGCGCGGGATCAAGCGCGACCTGTACGACGGCGGCATTCGCGTACCGATGATCGTCCGTTGGCCGGGCCGCATTCAAGCCGGCACCACCAGCGATCATATCTGCGCGTTTTGGGACATGCTTCCGACGATGGCCGACATCGCGAAAACACAAGCCCCGAAGTCGATCGATGGGCTTTCGATTTTGCCGACTCTGACGAGCGAGAAACAACCTGCGCCCGAGCAGAAACGGCACGATTTCTTGTACTGGGAATTCCACGAGCGAGGCTTTCAACAGGCCGCGCGGATGGGCCAGTGGAAGGGAGTGAAACTTCGCGTCGGCGCGCCGCTAGAGTTGTACGATCTGACGGACGATATCGGCGAGCAAACCAATGTCGCGGCGAAACATCCGCAGGTCGTCGAGACGATCGAGACCTATTTGAAAACGGCGCGCACGGAACATGCAGACTGGCCGATCAAAGCCGACCCGCCGACGAAGAAGGCCAAATAAAGGTGGCACAGGAGGTAACAGAGGCAACGGAGAAAATGTCGAATCAGCTACTTGAATGAGGCTGGCCGTTCGTTTAGCACGAGTCGATCCCGAAACTTTCTCTCTCCCTTGTCTGCCCTTAGTTCGTTCGACAATTCGCTTAACGCGTTGGGGTTTTGAAGGAACCGTTCCAACTCGTCCGCAGTGAGTCGAAATTAGATGTAGTACCACGCAACCCAAGCAATCACGACTTCAATCAGGTACTCACCCGAGTTGTCATCAACACCGACGGAATAACAGTGCTCGCGATTGGTGAATAACCGCTGAAATTTCAAATCACCAATTTCCCCCTCCGTTTTCTCTGTTCCCTCCTGTTCAAATTAGGCGCGTCCAGAGGGACGATGAATTCAACCAAACAGCTCCGCCACCACCTTGCCCCCTTCGACCAGTTTCAGCGGGCGGCCGTCGGGCGTGGTGTATTCGAACTCCGGTTCGATATCCAGCGCGTGACAGAAGCTCTGGAATAGATCCGACACTCCGACGGGTCGATCGGTAATTTTAACGCCGTCTTTGTCCGTGGCTCCGATCACTTGTCCGCCGCGCACTCCGGCGCCCGAAAGCGCCGCGATCCAACCTTCGGCGTAGTGCTCGCGTCCGCCGTCGGTTTTGAACTTGGGCGTGCGGCCGAACTCACCCATCCAGACGACCAACGTGTTTTCCAACATGCCGCGGTCGGCTAAGTCTTTCAGCAACGCGGCATAGCCGGGATCCGTTTCGTTGCACAATTTGGGATTCTCGACAAAACCCCTGCTGTGCGTGTCCCAACCCTGATCGCTGACGCTGCCCGTACTATAAACTTCGACAAAGCTCACGCCTGCCTCGATCAACCGCCTGGCCAACAGGCAGCCTTGCCCGAATGTGCTGCGACCGTACTCGTCGCGCACCGATTCGGGTTCCTTGGTCAGGTCGAAAACGCCGAGCCTAGGACTAAATACAAACCGCGCCGTGCGGTCGTAGATCTCTTTCTTTTCACGAACGGCCGGCTCGCCTCCGTTTACGGCAAACTCGGCATCCAGTCGATCGGTCAACGACAACCGCCGACGCAAAATATCCTCGGTCACGCGCGGCAGCACATCAGCGGGCAAGGTACCCGGTTCGTCGATCTTGAACCCCGCGTATCGCGTTCCCAGCACACCGTGATCGACATCGCGGGTGGCGATGCGCGGCTTGCCCACGCGAACGTATGCGGGCAGATCGAACAGTTCGTCGTGTCGCTGCATGGCAACCACCGAACCCCAGGTTGGGTAACGCACGGCAGGCGTGACGGGATAGCCGGTCTTGAGCAACTTAATGGCGCGGAAATGGTCCGCCTCGCTGCTTTTCATCGAGCGGATCAGGGCGATTTTGTCCATCACCTGGGCCGACTTAGGCCAGAATTCCGAAAACTCGATTCCCGGCACATTGGTTTTGATGGCACCGGCTGGGCCCTGAAATTCGGATCCGACTTTGGGATTGAAGGTGTCGAACTGGCTGGGAGCGCCGTCCATCCATAGCAGAATCATCGACTTGCCCCGTTTTTTTAGCTCGTCGGCCTGTGCCGCCAGCAGATTGCGCACGCCGATCTGCGCTACGCCGGCAGCCGCCGCTGCGCCGCCCAACGTCTGCAAGAAACCACGACGATTGACCTGCCCATCGCGCGTGACGGTCAGATTGAGTCCGGTGTTGAGCATAAAAATTCCGTTATGGCGTTGCTAATAGCATTGGTATCGTAAAGCCGTGACCATCGGTCGCGATTGAACTGATTAAACGGGAGGACTGCTGCAACTTCCCCGACCTGTGTAAACCCGACCGTTCGCTTTGCTGTTTATCGTTTCGTCGTAAACTCGGTCGAGTTCACAAGCCCCCACAGCAAATCCTCAAACGCCGCGTTGCGCGACGCGCCCAGCTTGATATGCTCCAAGGCGATCTTGCGTTCACGATCGGTCGGCCTGCGGGCCAACGCCTGTAAGAACAAGCGATCGATCAATTTGGTATCGTCCGGTTCTTCCGCCAGCGATTTTGCCAACACCGTTTTGGAATCGCCGGCGTTGATCTGCTTTTGGAGCTGCTCGTTGTTCATCAACATCATCGACTGCGCCAGCGTGCGCGACACATCGTCGGGTGCCAGCGACGGGTCGAAGCCAAACGTATCGCTGACCAAATCTTGGGTACTCTTGGGCGGCGGAGGAAACCGCTGCCCGGGCGGCGGTTTCTGTATCGGCGGAGTGTAGTTCGGCAGACCCGTCGCGGCAGCGAGCGACTCGAACACTTCGTCGCCGCGCAGCTTCGCGGTTTTGGCGGCCGCCATGTACTTTTTGCGGGCATCGTCTTGCGCCGCCCATTCGGGCGTGGGCAACTGCCGCTGATAGGCTTCGCTATTCATTACCAATCGAAACAGATCTTTGATGTCATGGCCCGTGGCGCGAAAATGTTCGGTCGCCGCGGCGTGTACCTTGGGGAATTGCTGGTCCTGATTTTCGCCGATGTTGTCGACCGGTTCGTAAAATCCGCGGCTCAACAACCGGCCCCAAATCCGATTGACGTAGGCCTTGGCGAACCAGGGATTGTCGCCGGTGACGAAGTCGGCCAACACGTTGCGACGTTGCTCGTCCGTGCGGTGCGGGCCGATGGTTTCTCCGGCCAGAAACGTCGGCTGCGAAGCATCCTTGGCCTTGGGCATTTTGTGTTCGGACTTCGGGTCGCTGGTGACTTCGCAGCCGCGACAATCATTTTGAGGCATTTTGACTTTGGAACGCGCAAAGAATGCCGCAAGGTCGTGAAATTCGGATTGCTTCCAATGATCGAACGGGTGATCGTGGCATTCAGCACAGTTGATCTGTACGCCTAAGAAAATACGGCTGGTCTCGCCGGCCAAACTGATCGGGTTGCCTTGATGAAATCCGACGTAGGAGACCGCACCGTTGTCACTGACTTTCCCTTGAGCGGTGATTAAATCGCGTGTGATTTGATCCCACGATCGGCTCGTATTGAGTTGCTCCGCCAGCCAAGTTTTCAGCGGCTGGTACGTCAAAAAAGTGAGTTCGGGCGGTTGCACGCGATGCGAAATCACATCGCTCCAGTAGTTGCCCCAATTGCGACCGAATTCTTCCATACTCAACAAACGCTCGATGGCGCCGGCGCGCTTGCTCGCCGAACTTTCCGGCGACTTCTCATCCATGAACCGCTCGAACTCGGCGGGCGATGGCTGACGACCGATGAGATCGAGCGTCGCGCGACGCAAGAACTGCTCGTCGCTGATCGAGGCCGCCAGCGGTATGCCCGAAAGTTCGACTTCGATCAATTCGTCCAGCGCGACGGCGGTGAGCTTCTTGAAGGCGTCGCGCGGTTTACGCACGACCACCGGCAACGGTGCCGGATTGATCACCGCAGGCTCGGCCGGTTTGACGGTTTTCGTTCCGGCCGGTTTGGGGTCAATCGGTTTCTTGGGATCGATCGGCTTAGTGGGTGGAATGGTCGCCGGGGTTTTGGTCGCCGGCGTTTTTGTTGTCTGTGCAACAATGGTCGCCGGCTTGGGGTTCGCATTGGGCAGCGGCTTAACATCGACCGGCTTGGTAGCCAGTTTTTCGGCTGGGGTTACGGCATCCTCGGTTGCAATAAACTGCACCGCATCAATGATGACGTGCCCCTTCGTCCCTTCGTTTTTGATAACTACCGTGCCGCGTTTGCCGGCCTCGAATCTAAAAACACCCAGCGCGGCAAACGGCAGCTTGGTTGCCGGTCCTTCGTTTACGGGCACTTTACGATGGTCGACGTAGACAGTCACTGCGCCGTCACTGCCGGTGATTGTGACCGGCACATTGGCGGCGCGACTGGCACCCGTGGTATAGTTCAAGAAGACTCGGTAGTTGCCCGCCTTGAGCAAATCCGGAGTATAAGTAGCCGACTTGGCACCTTTGTCCGTGTTATCGTCGTGCTGATAGCCGTCGCCCACGAATGGACTGGTATGGGTCGACGCTTTCCATGCGCCGGTCAACATCGCGTCTTTATCGTCGATTACGATGCCAGGCAGCGATGCGTCATCAATGGGCTCGGCTGCGGCAGCCCTGGCAACTGGCAAGAACGTTAACATTAGCCCAAAATGAACTGCCATCAGGCCCGAAAACAGCGACATCCTGTGCATTTGGGCAAACTCCCCAGGAACTCAGCGACAATGAACGCAGGTTAACGCCTGGGTGTGTGACCAGTGCGGACCCCTGCTGCGGCAGTTGATACAACATGACGCCATTTACGATGTTTTCCGAGCCTGAATTATTTGCGATAACGCGTGGAAATGCAATAAAAAAATCGAACGCTTAAAAATTGTGGCAGCACTTTGGACCGATCAAAAACGCCTGGGTGCTGCTACAGTGAGTCGTTATGAAACTTTGAAAGTCGCCCCTAAGTATTTCAAATCAAAAACGTAAGGCAGTTTATCTCTCACCAAGACGCCGAAAAAGCAACTTCCTTCCTTCGCGTCTCTGCTCCCTTGCGCGGGGCACTTTGCTCGTCGGATTCCTTCAGCTTTCGCGATCTGCCTCTTTCGCGTTTTCGTGATTCATTTGAGTTGCCAAATCAACATGCTGCGAATCGCGAAAGCGCGATAAGCCTATCTTCGAATTCCTCTGCGACTCTGCGACTCTGTACCTTTACGCGAGGCTTTCGTTCGCCACTAAACCTAAATCGATCTCGTGCAACCGAGTTTATGTCGTGCAGAATCGATATACCGCCGTCGCGCTAACCAACATGGAATCGTCGACTAAATTTATTCTTGCTAAAACCTAACAAAAATCATTGACGGCAGGACCGGTCTCGGAGATAATCCGCGCAGCTACGGCTCACTCCGATGACGCCATCTATGATTCTGCTTGGTAGGGACATCCAATGTTCTTGAATTCGGTCGGTCGTTGCCCCTAGGTCGGAGTTGCTTTGAGCAATTTTTTTTCGGGCAGGTTTGTCGGGCAGACGTTTTTCTGATTTCCCCCTCTTGACGACCGCGCGCTTGCAACTCGGTTTGCGTGAAAAGCAGACTGCGCGCCTGCGGAAGTCTCACTAAGAAAGGTTGGGTGCTTGATGAGAACTAAACATTTCGCGTTGTTTGTTGCGGTCGCGTCGCTGATTGCCGGCATCGTAGTTTCGCCCGCTGTGGCCGATCCGTTGCCGGGTCAAATTCTCAAATTCCAGCAGGTTCCGCAGAACGGCCCTCAGTTTTTTGGTCATGATGAATTAAGTACTGCCAACGCGGTTCGCAATCCGACGGGGGCGATCATCGGCTACACGGGAACTTACATGGCCGACGACTTTGCCGACAAATTCAGTACCCCGGTGGTACACGTGCGCTGGTGGGGTTCCTACATCAACAATTCCGGACTGGCCCGCGCCGACAAATTCTTGATCTCGTTCGAGACGGATGTTCCACAGGGACCGAACAATCCGTTCAGCCACCCGGGCATTCCCTTGCTGAATCAAATTGTGACCGAGGTACCGGCCGGCGGCGGACTGTTTCCGGGATCGGGAACGTTCACCGAGCGTCCGATTGGCGGGCTGCCCACCGAAACCCTGTTCGAATACAACGCTGAATTGAACTTGGGTAAAGAGTTCCCGCAGAAAATCGACACGGTGTATTGGTTGAAGATCGTCGCGCTGGTCGATGAACAGCCAAATACCGTCGATCCGATTCGGTGGGGCTGGCACAATCGCGACTACACCGTACCGAATCCGTTAGCGTCCACTGCGCCGGCCGTTATCCCAGGCGAAACATTAGTGGGCACCGTTCCAGGGCCGACCGGCGGAGCGGTTCCAGTCTTTCACTTTCAAGACGACTCCGTGAGCGGCACCGTGAACGTATTCCTTAACCCCGACATGCCAAGGATGCCCTTTGTTGAGCAATTGAATGATTGGGCTCCGCAGCGGTACGTCGCGCCGAGCGACGGCCCCGCGCCGATTATAGAATTCTCCAAGGATTTGGCGTTCGAACTGTACACAGTTCCCGAACCCGGCACGCTGTCGTTGTGCGGCGTGGCGGCGATTTGTGCTTTGCTGGTGGCCCGTCGTCGAAAAAAATAACACTTTCACTTGAATCAGCCCGGGCGGCCTGCCCACGACTTTGCGTGGGCAGGCAACCAAGGCGACGAGGCAACACCGCGGGCAGTGCGCAACACCGATTTCATGCCCACTCAGGGCAGTGGGCATGGCACCCGTCAATAATTTTCCGCGAGCGATTAAAGCTCGGCCAGTTGATCCAATATCAACCGAATGCCCGCAGCGGTGATTGCCGCCGGCAGCGACGGGGTGTCGCGCGGTTCATGGATCACTTGCGACGTATCCAGCGGCACATGCAAAAACATCGCCTGCGTGCGCAGCGCCATCGTCTCGCAAAAATAATGCGTGAGATACATCGCTGCGTTGCAGAGATACGTACCGGCATGAAATGAAACTTCGGCCGGAATGGCCGCGTCGCGCAGTTGCACGGCCCATGCTTCGAGCGGCAAGGTCGTGCGATAGGCGACCGGTCCGTCGGTTTGCAGCAAATGCGACGAGCCGCCTCGATCAGCATCGCCGACGGCGATATTCAGCCCGATCGCTTCCAATTGCAATCGCGAGCTACCGGGTGCTTGACCCAAATGAATCACGTAATCGTAGTTCGCTTGCAGATCTTCCGACAATCGGCCCGGCAATTCAGCGAAATCGACCGGGTAAAGTCGCGTGGTAAGTTGCGGCGACTTGGGACGATCACGGGTCAGTTCGATCAATGCCAACCAACTGGCGTTCGTTTGCCAAGGTCCGTAGGGCTCGAACGCGGTCAGTAAGACTGAGGGCATGGCAGTACAAATCGAATGTCGAAGTACGAACGACCAATGAAAAACTTATCCGACCGCGGATCGTGTGACGGGCGTGCCGCGTCGCACGATGGCCGCGTCGATGCGCGACAATTGGTCCGCCGTCAATTGCCAGCCCAGGGCGCCTGCCGTTTCGCGAATCTGATCGGGTCGCTTGGCGCCGCACAATGCCACGGTAATGCCCGGACGATGCATAGTCCAATTGATCACCATTTCGGGCACGGTATGACCGACATCAACGGCGATCGTTCGCAGGTCATCGACGAAGTCCAAGTTTCTTTGCCATTCGACCCCTTGAAACATCGGGTACTTATGGCGGCTGTCGCTCGTCGGAAATACATGGTCGCGCGAGAACTTGTCCGCCAATAGTCCCTTCATCAGCGGCCAGTAGACCATGACCGAAACATTCTGCTCGATGCACCAGGGAAGCTGCGACGATTCAATCTCGCGCTGCAGCATGTTGTAGTGGGGCTGATAAGCCGCGATGGGACAAACCGCGTGAAATTGCTGCATCTGTTCGAGCGAAACATTCGAGACGCCGATCGATCGCGCTTTGCCTTCGCCCATCAATCGGCGCAGCTCGCCCGCGGATTCGGCAATGTCGAGCTTTGGATCGGGGGCATGCAGATAAAGCAGCTCAACACGATCGGTATTCAACCGCCGCAAACTTTCTTCGCATTCACGGCGCAACGTATCGGGCCGTCCGTCGACGACCTGTTGTCGAGGCAGTTCCCAATGAATACCGCACTTACTAGCGATGACGACTTCGTCGCGCCGACCGGCCACGGCGCCGGCTATCAATCGTTCGCTTTCGCCATGCATGCCGTAGCAGTAGGCCGTGTCGAGAAAATTGATGCCCAGTTCGAAGCACGCGGCAATCGTCGCCAGACTGTCCGTCTCGTTGGTGTCGGCGCTGGTCATGCCGGCAATCGGCCAACAGCCCAAGGCTAACGGCGAAATGCGAATGTCGGTAGTGCCGAGTCGGCGAAGTGTGGTGGATGGACCGGCGTGTGAATGTGGCTGCATTG
>JAYTAU010000402.1:0-3863 GCA_043737375.1 Planctomycetia bacterium | reverse complement strand
TCCGTCCTACGGTTGAAGCAAAACGAATTAAATTTCGTACTATGATCTTATGAACCTAAGAAACGTCAAGCTGATCATGCTACGCGAGATGCGCGATCAAATGCGCGATCGCCGCACGTTGTTCATGATCTTCGTCTTGCCGCTTTTGCTCTATCCGCTATTGGGGCTTAGCATTTTTCAGGTGGCACAGTTTGTCAAAGCCAACCCGTCGACGGTGCTGATCTGGAACGCGCCCGATTTGACCGGTCTGCCGCCGCTACTAGCGAGCGGCCAAATCGACCCGCGCTGGCTGCCCAAATCGCTCGATCCGACCTTGTTCCAAGTTAAGCTCGCCCCGGCCGACGAAACTCCCACGTCCGAAGCGGCAGCCCGCGAATTGGCCCAAGCGCTGATTCACGATAAGGATGTCCAAGCCGTCGTCTATTTTCCGCCGTCGTTCAGCGACCAACTCAAGCAACTTAAACAACAGGTCATCGATAATCGCGGCGCATCGATCGAGTTGCCCAATCCGCAAGAGCCGCTCACAACCTCGCCTGCAAAAAAACTTGCCGTGCCGGCACCGATCGTGTTTTGCAACACGGCTGATGAAAAATCGAATATGGCATTCGGTCGTGCGGCCGAGTCGTTACGCACGTGGATCGACGCCGTCGGTGAACAGATTCTAACCGCGGGCAATGTACCGGTCGTCGCGGCGCGGCCGTTCGAATTGGCCAAGCAAGATGTCGCAGAAGCCGCGCAAACGCAGGCGATCGTCTGGTCGAAAATATTACCGTTCGTGCTGCTGATTTGGGCACTGACCGGTGCATTTTATCCGGCCATCGATCTTTGCGCGGGCGAAAAAGAGCGCGGTACCCTGGAAACTTTGCTCAGCAGTCCTGCCGAACGCAGCGAAATCGTTACCGGAAAATTATTGACGATTATGGTCTTCAGCATCGCCACGGCGATGCTGAATATCGTCAGCATGGGCCTGACCGGGTCGTTCCTCATTCAACAACTGCAATCGTTCGGGGGCGGAATCAAACTCGGTATGCCGCCGCCGTTGGCACCGCTCTGGTTGGCCATCGCGCTGGTGCCGGTCTCGGCATTGTTCAGCGCGCTATGTTTGGCATTGGCCTCGTTTGCCCGCAGCAATAAAGAGGGGCAATACTATCTGATGCCGCTGATGTTGGTCAGTATGCCGTTGATGATCTTGCCGATGGCACCGGGCGTCGAGCTGACCTTAGGCAACAGTTTGATTCCGCTGACCGGGCTGATTTTGCTTTTGAAAACATTGCTGGAAGGGAATTATGCGGCCGCGGTGCCCTACATTGCGCCGGTGTTGCTGGTCACACTGGCGTGCATTTTATTCGCGGTGCGTTGGGCCATCGATCAATTCAATAAAGAGAGCGTGTTGTTCCGTGAGAGCGAACGGTTCGATATGGGTCTGTGGCTAAAACACTTGGTCCGCGATCGCCACGATACGCCTAGCGTGGCCGAGGCAGTATTTTGCGGCGTGCTGATTTTGGTCGTGCAGTTCTTCATGAACTTGGCCATGTCGAGCAAACTGGACTCGTTTCATGGCTTCAGTATCATGGTTGTGGTCAGTCAGTTAGTGGTGATCGCCACGCCGGCACTATTGATGACGATCATACTTACGCGCCGACCCGACAAAACACTGCTGTTGCGACGTCCGCCGCTGTTCTCGATACCGTTGGCGATTTTGTTGGCGATCAGCCTGAATCCTTTTATTGGATTTCTGGGAGAGTTTTTGAGGTATCTGTACCCGATGTCGAAAGAGGTGCTCGATTCGAACCAACAATTTCAGGCACTGCTTAAGCAAGCCCCGTACCCTTGGCTGCCATTTTTATTGCTCGCCGTGTTGCCGGCGATCTGCGAGGAGCTGGCATTTCGTGGATTTATTCTGTCGGGTCTGCGGCACTTGGGGCATCGTTGGCAAGCGATTTTGATCAGCAGTATTTTCTTTGGGATCACCCATCAGATATTGCAACAGTCGTTACTGACCGCAATCATCGGGATGGTGATCGGTTATTTAGCCGTGCAAACCGGCAGTTTGTTGACGGGCGTGTTTTTTCACCTAACGCACAACGGAACCATGCTGTTGTTGCAGCACACCGCAGCGGGCGGAGCAGAGAATGCCGGTCCACTGAGTTGGTTGTTGGATTTTCCGAACCCGGATGAAATTGAATACCGCCCGCTGACGATCGTCGTGGCGGCGATTTTGGCAATCAGCATTTTGACGTACTTTGCTCGCCTATCGTCGGCCCGCTCGGACGAAGAGTCATTGCAAGACACGATCGAACGTCGACGCCACGGCCGCAGTGAAGAAGTGGCTATGGAACGCAGGAAGGGGGCGGTGAGCAGTGAGGGGTGAGGGTGGGGAGTGGGGTTTGAGGATTGAGGATTCGGAAGTGGGAAGTGGTCCTACGACGGGTGGCACTGTCAAGCTCTCAGGCTTGTCAGTGGGAAGACAAACTATGGCGGTCATAATTCATGGAGCAAAATCCTTATGAATCTAGCTCCGTCGAAGAGCCAGAGCACGGCACCATACGTGATACTTCACGCAAACGGTTTACTGGGGTTAAATATATTGTCTGGCCTTTCGTGATTGGCGTGATTGCCGGAATGACTTTGGCCGCACTCTTCGTACCCGGAGACCCGACCGGAATATATGTTGGAGGACCAGCGCTGGGTGGAATCTTTGGACTTATCAGTGGACTACTGCTTCGCTTTGTAATGAAGATCAGGTCAGAAACGGAATGAATCTGTATCACGTAGAACGGATTTCGTTCTGCTCTACATCTCGAAGCATCCGCTAAGTTCCGTTGTAATGTTGTCCTAGACGCATCGTTCGCATAAGAGCCGATCGGCCACAAGCTTCCATTGTTGCCTCGTTGCCGCTTGTGCGGCCAGTTGGGCCCAAAGCGGCGGGTTGCTATCAAGAAGGCTTTCGAGCGAATCAAGATACAGCACCCTTTTGCATCGGTGACACTGGCACATCAACTCCCTCCAAAGCAATTCTTCGAGCGGATTGTCTAACATTGATTCACCCATTGGCCCCGATACATCGTTTCTACCACACGACTCTCGGGTTTGAGTAACTCGTCGTGCAGGTCTTTTGACTTGGTTTGATCTAACGATATGATCGCCAAATTGGCCAGCTTGCCGGGCAGTAGCGAGCCGACTTCATGCGATCGGCCGAGTGCCTTCGCGCCAGCGAGAGTGCCGAGTCTCAGCGCATCGGCCGGCGAGATGCGATGCTGCTCCGCGACGAAGCGGATCTCGTCGAGCAGATTCAGATCGGGGTTCGATGCCCGGCTGTCGGTGCCTAGTGCCACGTTAACACCGCGATCGAGCATCGCTTGTAACGGATACGCAGTGTGCTTGAAGTACGCATGTGTACGCGGGCAGTACACCACCGACATACGCTCGCGATGTTGCGCAATAAATTCGATCTCGTCTTCAGTTAGATAATTCCCGTGAATGACCAGGGCGCGATGCGCCTTCGATAGTTCCCGCAAGTAAACCAACGGGCTTGACCTGGGAGAAAGTGTCGAGTCGTCCCACACCCCGCGGGCTTCCAACAGTTCGCGAAACGGCCCTGTGCCGTCATGCAGCAACTGCAACTCTTCGGGCGATTCGGCCAAGTGCATCGCCAACGGGGCTTGATACTTGACCGAAAGCTGCACAGCTGCGCGTAGCAGTTCGGGATGCACTGTGTACGGAGCATGCGGACTTAGGCCGCGCTGATACTGGTCGCTAGGCCAGGCGATCGATTCGGCAATGCGCAGCTCGCGTTCGATGTCGCCTGCGCGGAACGCCCGGAGTTCGGTGAACGCCGTCAGATCGATTGGCAATGCGGTCGC
>JAYTAU010000401.1:0-9470 GCA_043737375.1 Planctomycetia bacterium | reverse complement strand
CAGTCCAACTCCCCGGCGGAACCAGTAAACTCAAGGGGACATTTCTATCGGTCAGAAACAGAGGACATTTCTAATGGTTTACAACAGCCGAGTGATGTACCGCCTTGCAAAAAACGGGGAGGTTATTTATCGGCCGATCCTAAGTATTTCAAATCAAAACGTTAGGCAGTTTATCTCTACGCCGAGAAAGCAACTTCCTTCCTTTGCGCCTTTGCGCGAGGCTTTCGTTCGCCCCTCAGCCTTCGATTGTGACGCCTCGATCAACGCTCTTTGATCGTCAATTCCAATCGCTCGCGCTCCAGCACAATCGGAATACGCGGCGCATTCCGCAATCGCGTGGTTTTTTTGCCATACTATTGCAAAAACTCGACGTTTTTTTTCTTGCGAATTACCGCAATGTCGTTTCCTTACGCAATACTTCACAGGCGATTTCGGTTGGTCAGGGGTCGAATGCGCTCGATGCTGTTTTATTGCGCCGATACCGCGGGCAAGTATCCCTCGCACGTTCCCGCCACAGTGGGCTGCACCTGTTGGAAAGCCTGATCGCTTGTTCCGTACCTGCCTCATCTTGATGTTGCTTGCTGCCGCGCCGCTCCATGCGCAGGTCATCGAGAGCTTTACGGAACCCTTTCGCAAGGTGGAACTGACGCCGGCGGAAACGGGCATCCTAACTTTATTGACGGTTAAAGAGGGAGATCGCGTTCGCAAGGACCAAACGATCGGATCGTTGGACTGCGACGTGCAAGAAATCGCGCAACAGATCGCCCACACGGCCATGCAATCGCGCGGCAGGCTCGATTCGGCCCTCGCCGAACAAGAACTGCGTAAAAAACGTCTTGATAAATTGAACGAGTTGCGCGCCACAGGGCACGCAACCCAAGAAGAGATCCACCGCGCCGCGGCGGACTTGTCGGTGGCCGAAGCGAACGTGCTGACCGCGAACGAGCAACGGGTCATCGACACGCTGGAACACAAGAAGCTGGCTGCCATGATCGAGCGGCGGCGGCTCCGCAGCCCGTTGAACGGCGTGGTGACGCGCGTGCTGCGCGACGAGAACGATTATGTCGGCGGCAACGCCGCGCATGTGCTGACCGTCATGCAATTGGATCCGCTGCGCGCCACATTCTCGGTGCCGACGCAACATGCGGCACTATTAATACAAAACCAGAAGGTCCCTATTTCGCTCGCCGATAGCGGCGAAACGACTCTAGGCAAGGTCGAACTTGTTTCGCCGGTCACCGATGCTGAAAGCGGCACGGTGCGCGTAAAAGTGCTGATCGAAAACGCCGACGGAAAGTATCGCTGCGGCGTTCGCTGCTCCTTGGATTTGGACCGGCAACGTTAATCACGCCGGCCATTCGCCTCGCTTATCACCTTCGAGCCACCGATGAATTCCGGAATCACGACGACCATCGACGAACTACCACCCCGTTTTGCCAGTCAATTTTTACTGACTGCCACTGCGGACTGTCTGCTTGTCGAGTGCTCGGCGGGGACCGGACCCGACGCTAGCGGATCACGGACCTTACCGCTGCATACCCGACTGGCCTTGCCTTGGCAGGGAGCACACCGGCTGGCGATGGTGCTATCGCAAGCGTTAGCCCAGTACGAGCAACACCTTGCCGGCAGCCAATCTGCTTTGCCTTTACAAGCCACGAATTGTGATGTGAATGATTTCCCCAGTGTAGTGAAGGTCGCTCGATCGACGGTTGAGCCGCCTCCGCCGCCCTCACATTTGCCGGTTCCCGGAGTATCACAACTTCCGCGATTGCAATTTTAATGTGCCGGAATCAGGCACGCCAGTGAATGCCTCGATTGCCTCGCCAAACCTTTTCGCAGTCGTACCCTCCGTCAACGCTCCCGCCTTGGTTTGCCTACCCGCCCGAACGACCTTTGATGATCCACGCAACCGCCAGTCAGAACGCGCCCGCGCAACATAATAACACCGATCACGGCGATCTGGCGCGATCGGCGCAGGTCGCATCGACAGCCGAGGTACTGAACCTCCGCACGTTGCATGAGGATATTCAACGCATTGTGCAGGTTGGTGCAAGCCAGGATCAGATCGTCGCCGAGGCCGTTTCGTTTCTCGCCCGATTGACCAACGCGCAAACCGTCGCATACTGCACTCGCACGCCGACAAATCAACTCCGAATCGCGGCAGCTTACCCAGGACAACAACCGGGCTGGGGAGCAGCTTGGCACGAATTGCTAGGCGAAATATCTCAAGCGGCCTGTGCCGACAATCGCGTGCAGATCGAACGCTTGCAGGACGGCTTGGTTGCGGTGGCCGTGCCGGTCCAGCAGCACAAGGCAGATTCCGGCGCGCTCGCGGGCATTCTGCTGCTGGGCGGAGGCGAAATCGAGTCGTTCGTCGTTATCTTTCAGCTCACGGCAGGGCTCATCGCAGCGCAAAGCCGCAGCCGTGATCTGCTCGCCAAGGAGTGGGAGTCGCAAACCGCTTGCGCCATGCTCGAGTTGATCGGCGAGTTCGGCCAAGCGTCCGACGTAAAGCGAGGCTGCTTCGCCTTGGTGAACGCCGTGCAACAACACCTGGGGTGCGAACGCGTGGCGCTGGCTGTCACCGACGGTCGCGGTTCGCCGTGCAAATTGATCGCGGTGTCGGGCATGGCCGAAGTAAATCCGCGCAGCGAATTGCCACGGGCCATTCAAGACGCACTCGGAGAAACGGTGCTGCGCAAAACTTGGACGGTGTGGTCCGCGACAGACGACCGGAATCATCATGCGACGGCCGCGCACTCTAAGCTCAGCGAAATGCTACACGGCACCACTTTGTGCAGCGCCCCGCTCCGCCATCAAGATGAATCGATCACCGGCGCGTGGATTTTTTGGGGCTTCAATCAACCTGGCGACATCGAACGCATTGAACGGTTCACGCGCGCCGCCGCCGAGCCGATCGGCCAAGCGCTACAACGGTCGCGGCAATCGCACGTCGGACCAATTCGCCGTCTCATCGGGCACGGCTCGCCGTTGCGTCGTCGGTCGCTGTGGGCCGCTGCTGTTGCCGCCATCGTCATGATGTTCTGCCTATTGCCGTATCGAATTGCTTGCGAATGTTCGGTGGAACCGGTGCAACGCCGTTTCGTGGTCGCTCCGTATGCCGGCGTTTTCGAAAAAAGTCTGGTTCGCCCGGGCGATATCGTCGGTCGCGATCAGTCGCTCGCGCGGATGGATGGGCGCGAGTTGCGGATTGAATTGGCCACGGTGGCAGCCGAATGCGAACGGGCTAAAAAATCGCGCGATGCAAACCTGGCGGCGGGCAAGGTCGCCGCATCGCAGCTAGAAAAACTCGAACTAGATCGATTGGAACAAAAGCGGCAGTTGCTTGAGCATCGCGCCGGCAACCTTGAGATCAAGAGTCCCGTGGCCGGAGTTGTCGTGGCCGGCGATTTGGAACGAACCGAAGGCTCGCCGCTAACTCTCGGACAGGCGCTTTTCGAGATTGCCCCGCTCGATGCGATGGTCGTCGAAGTCGCGATTCAAGATGAGGAGATTTCGCACGTCGAGGTCGGGCAAGTCGTGAAAGTGACGTTCGACGCGTATCCCGGCACGGTTTGGAGCGGCACACTGGCGAAAATTCACCCGCGCTCCGAAGCGCGCGATAGCGAAAACGTGTTCGTCGGCGAGTTGGCGCTCGACAATGCCGACGTAACGTTGAAGCCCGGTATGAAGGGCAATGCCAAGATCGTGGCGGCCAACCATAGTTTGATGTGGCTATTGTTCCATAAGTTGTGGAATGCACTGTCATCGTTCTTCGGAATTTTTTGACGGCCCATAGGCATTCGCACTGACACAATGTTTATGACACAAGCGATCGATCACGCAGTCCAGAATCCGGCGAGTGCCGTGATCGCACTGCGCGCCGATCTACGCATGACTCCGCGCGATATTGCGGGCCGGGCGTGCTATGTCATCGAAGATCCGTTGCGTGGAAAATTCTATCGCGTGGGGCATGACGAATTCACGTTCATCGCGTTGCTCGACGGTCGCACCAGCGTGGCCCAGGCGGTCGGCCTAGCGGCCGAATCACTTCGCGATCGGGCGTTGACCGAAATCGAAGCCCTGGCCATTTGCCGCTGGCTGGTCGAGTCGCAATTGGCCGCTTGCAACGGCGCGATTGGCGGCGAACGGCTCTACGAACAATCGCAACGACAAACGCGTGCGCGGATCAAATCGTACTTCAATCCGTTCTCGGTTCGGGTGCCGCTGTGCAACCCGGCGAACGCCATCGAGTGGCTGTCTCCGAAGCTTGGCTGGTTGTTCGGAAAAACGGCATTCGTGGTTTGGTGCATCGTCGGTGTGTACGCGCTGAGCGTAACCCTAGAGAACTGGTCGCGATTGGCCAACGCGTCGCAGGTGCTCTTGAATCGCGATAATTGGTGGCGGCTGGTCGCGGTCTGGCTAGGGCTTAAGCTGTTTCACGAGTTGGGACATGCGCTGGTCTGTCGTAAGTATGGAGGAACAGTGACAACAGCCGGTATGTTCATCGTGCTGTTCACCCCGGTGCCGTATGTCGACGTTACATCATCCTGGCGATTCTCGAACAAGCTCGAACGCATGGCGGTCGCCGCGGCCGGCATGTATGTGGAATTATTCTTAGCGGCGGTCGCCATCGTAATTTGGAGCCAAACGGGCGAAGGGGAAACGCACACTCTCGCTTTGAATGCGGCCGTGATGGCAGGCGTGGGATCGCTGCTGGTGAACGGCAACCCGCTGATGCGGTTCGATGGTTATTATCTACTTTCGGACCTAGCCGAGATTCCGAATTTAGGAACATGCGGACAGCAATACTTGAGCAGGTTGGTCACGCAATTGCTCGGAGGCAGACCTCCGTCCGACGTGCGCCCACCGCGCGTGCGCCGCATCATCGCCGTCTATGCGTTCGCCGCGTTGGTATGGCGACTGCTAATGTTTACGGTACTGGTATTGGCGCTGTACGCCATGCTATCGGGTATCGGCGCGATGTTGGCGACACTGTTGGTCACGCTGGCAGCGGCGTTGCCGATTTATCGCGCGATCAAGCAAGGCCTTGCCGGCTTGCCGCAATGGAACGAATTGCGCCCCGCGCGCGTGATTTACGTTGGTGCCGCGGCACTTTTGATTTTTTGCGGCAGCGCGTACTTGTTGCTAGGGCCGAGTACCATTCGAGCGCATGCGGTGGTCGAGTATGCTCCGCTGACCATAGTTCGCGCTGCAACCGGAGGCTTCATTCGCAACGTCTTGGTTCACGACGGCGAAACCGTCGAACGGGACCAGCTCTTGGCCGTACTTGAGAACGAAGATCTGGCCATTGCCTTGCGCGACATGGATTTGCAGATCGAATTATCCAAGTCACGTTCGCGGACACTGTTGCAAAACAACGAAATATCTCAGGAGCAAGCGGAAGCGGCCAAGCTTTATTCACTCGTCGAAAAGCGGCGCGAACTTAAAGAGCAAACCGATTTGCTTGCCATTCGCGCTCCGCTCGCAGGACGCATCGTGGGGAGAAATTTGGCGTCGCTCGAAGGACGCTACCTGGCAGTCGGCGACGAGCTAGTCGTGATTGGGGACGAGCGCAAGAAAGAGATTGTCGTTGCGGTTCCCCAAGACGATCTGCCCGACTTTACCGCCCGATCGCAACAGTCGATTCGAGTGCGCATGCGGGGTATTGCGGGCGAAGTGTTTCAAGCCGAGCTTGCCGATTTGCAGCCGCGCGCCACGCTCCACACTCCCCACCCGGCGTTGTCGGTGCGGCTGGGCGGGCCATTGGCTTCGCGCGCACAGGCCAAAGAACCTAGCGATCAGCGACAAACTGACGCGGAATTGCTTTCGCCCTGCTTCGTCGGGTCAGTCGCGCTCGACGCGGAGCAAAGCCGACGTTTACGCGCCGGACAGCTTGCCACGGTGACGTTCGTCTCGTCGCAACAGTCGCGCGGCGAGCGGCTGATGGCCGACTTCCGTCGTTGGATTCAAGATAAGATCCGTACCGGGTGAATAGAGCCGTGATGGCGAGTGGAGCGTAACGAGCAAACGGTACGATAAGAGCTACCACCTATCTTTCGCATCACTAGCGCACCAAATCATTAAGCTCCTCGGTCATCCACCTGTCCGAGGCGGCGAGTTCTTGCCGTTGCCGATATCCGGCCGACTCGGCTCTCCCCTGCACGGCACGCAGTGCTTTCGAGATGTCTTCACGCAGTTCGCCCTCGAAATGCGGCGACTGCTTCATGCGCGCAGCAAGCTCTTGCCCGTATCGACACAAAAGTGCATCATCCGCCGAAACGAAAAATTGAAACGAGCCGGGGTCGCCTTGTCGCCCCACGCGCCCGATCAACTGCCGATCAACCCGTTGCGAGTCATTCAGTTCGATGGCCAGCAAGTGCAACCCGCCGCGTTCGGCAGCACCCGGACCGAGCTTGATGTCGGTGCCTCGTCCGGCCATATTAGTGGCGATGGTGACGGCTCCGACTTGGCCCGCGTGGGCGATCACATGCGCTTCGTCGACCGTTTGTTTGCCGTTGAGTACTTGATGCGGTATTCCGGCGGTTGTCATTCTGCGCGATAGCGTTTCGCTGTTTTCGATAGTCCGTGAGCCGATCAGAATCGGCCGGCCGGTTGCGTGCAATTCTGAAGTTGCTTGCACGACGGCACGCCACTTCGAGTCCAAGTCGATAAAATACCGTGGCGGCAACATGACGCGCAGCGGCGGATTGCGCGACTCCACCATGACGACGGGCAGTCCGTACGTCTTCTGAAATTCACGTTGGCTATCGACGGCCGTGCCGCTCATGCCCGCGAGCCGGTCATAGAGCCGAAAATACCGCTGGCGCGTGATGCGTGCGGCGGACTGGAGTTCCCGCGAGCAGCCGAGACCCTCTTTGGCCTCGAGCAACTGATGAAGTCCGTCGCGCCAACTACGATCGGGACAAATGCGGCCCGTTGTGCCGTCGACGATCAAGATCTTGCCGTCGCGAACGACGTAATCGACATCGCGCGTTAGCATGAACTTGGCGTGCAGCGCTTGCTGCACGTACTGCGACCAGGGCCGTTGCAAACCGTTCGAATCCGAAGCCGTCCTGGTGCGGTAGCAGCGTAGTCGACCGCGCTCGGTCAATGCTACGCCGTGCAAGTGCGCATCGAATTGGTAGTCGCATTCCGGTTCGAGCAACTCGGCCAGGGCGAGCGCCTCGCGATACAAGCCGTCGTCGTGCAGGCCGGCAACGCCTTCGTCGCTGAGTACCAGCGGCGTACAGGCCTCGTCGATCAGCACGCTATCGACCTCATCGATGATGGCAAAACCGCGGCGGGGATGAAACGTCGCCGCAGCGTCCGACAGCCCTTGCAACACACGATGATATTGCGCACCAAGTCCCGCGCGGCGCTGAGCCAGCCGCGTCAGATGTTCGCGTAGGTAATCGAAACCAAATTCGTAGCCGGTTCCGTAAGTTACGTCGCAATCGTAGGCAATTCGTTTAGTGGCCGGCGGGTCGTGCTCGCGCAACAGGCCGGCGGTGCAACCGAGCAACCGGAGGACCGGGGCGACCAACTCGAAGTCGCGCGTGGCAAGATAAGCATTCGGTGTGACGACATGGGCACCATTGCCGACGAGTCCATGCAACAAGGCAGGCCCGCCCGCGGCCAGCGTTTTACCTTCGCCGGTTTGCAGTTCAACCAGCTTGCCACTCGCCAGCAGCGCACCGGCCAATAGTTGGGTCGAGAACAGCTCGAGTCCATGCACGCGCCGCACACCTTCGAAGTACAAGGCCAGCGCACAGGCAATATAATCCGGTTGATCGCGGGCCTTGTCTTGACGGCGCAGTTCAACTCCCAACTCGGTCGCGAGCGATTGAAGCTGCGCGTCGGTACTCATGCGATGCGAACCAGCGATCTCGGCAATCCGATCGACGAGAGCGCAAGCTTGGTAACTCGGTCCGTGCGCCGGTATCAGCCCCAACGTGAAACGCGATAGTAGATCTAGCAGCGGCATGGAGCGATCGGGCGAGTTACGGTTGGATCAACAGGCGCGGACCCTCGAACAGCGTCGGCGAAGTTGACGAGGCTGTCGCCGGCTCCGCCAATGAGCTTGTCGTGGGTGTCACTGGCTTTTTCAGTGCCGGCTCTGTGATTACCACTGGCTTTTTCAGTGCCGGCGAGACGGCGTGTGGCGAGAGGGTGGGTGCCAGCGATGCCGCGATAGGAGCATTCACAATCGCAACGTCCCTGCGCGGTTGCTCCCGTTCGGCGATACGATTCCCATCGGCGGGCTTTGTCGACGCGATCGGCAGCGCGGTTTGCTCGATGAGTTCGCAGTCGAGCAGAGTGCCCGTGGCGCGTTTCCAAGCGGCCAGTGCCACGTTATACGCCACGAGCGAACCGGCATAGCTTTGCTCCGAACGGGTTAATCGCTCTTGGGCGTTAAGCAAATCGTCGAAAATAATACCGGCCGTTTGGTTGTCGCCGGGCAACAATCGCCAGCGGCGGTCGAGCTGTTCGACTTCGGCCTGACCACCGACGATCGCAAAGTAGTAACTGATCGCTTCACGGTAAGCGGTTTCGATTTCTCGCACCGAGGTTTCCACCTCGAGCCGCACGTTGGCTGTGGTCGCTTCGATCTGGTTGGCGACCTGGCGCATTTCGAGCTGACGTCGTTTCAATCGCGATTGGGCCGCCCGGTTTCCGACGGGCAACTCGAACAACAACCCCGCTGTGTAGCTGGGCCGGCCCGTGCTGAATTGATCATCAAAGGCATGGCCGATATCGTAGTCGCCGTTCAAACCACTGACATACGACGAAAGAATGAGGTTCAAAACCGGCAGTAACTCGTGACGTGAAACCTCGAACCGCACCGATGCGGCGCGTAACTCTTGGGCGGCTTGGTTGATCTCGGGCCGATACTGCAATGCCGTGAGCAGCGATTGTCGCAAGTCGACGGGGACCAAGTCATCCAGCAACGGTTGCACCGGCACGATTTCGGAGGTTTGAAATCCCAGCAGTTCGGGGTCGTTGATCAATGTCCGCAGTTTTGCTTCGGAGTTGCGCACGGCAGTTTCTTGGCGTATGACCGCGGCGTGTCGGGTGGCAACGGCGGCTTTCGCCCGGGCGACCTGACTCAACATGACGTCGACCTCGCGACGACCGTGTAGTTCGTTGTAAACTTCGATCCCTTGCCGATACAGCCTGCGTCGTTGCAGCAGCATGGCTCGTTGTAGATACAGATCCCAATAGCTGCGTTGAACTTCGAGCAGCACATTTTGTAGTTCTTTGGAAAGTTTGTCCTTGGCCGCCTTGGTATCGATTTGCGCGAGTACGACCAGTCGCGTGTTGTACGCCTCGCCACGGCCGTTGAGCAGCGGTTGCGTCAGGCTCAAGTTCAGTTTTGCATTACCCTGTTGCTCGGGGAGGAAGTACAACGAGTTGCTGTTTTCGGTACCGATTCGCTGCGACGCTTCGAGTTGGGCGCCGGTCGGCCC
>JAYTAU010000400.1:0-3870 GCA_043737375.1 Planctomycetia bacterium | reverse complement strand
CGCGGGGCAAGGGGGAAGTAGCATGTTCGCGGTTCGCTTTACTTTCCTTCCCACTTGGTAGCGTGCTAAAATTGCAGCATGACAGCCGATAACTTCGATTGATCGTTACGTGCTTTTCAGCGACGCGCACACTTCAAGGTGCCGGATTTATTTCGCTTTTCGGAGGCCGGCTATCAGCTTTGAGCCGACACGATCGCCGCGCCGCTGAAAGAGTTGATGGGCGAGAAGTAAGGCGACGAGCGGAAACAGATCGTGGTGGCTATCACTGCGGCCCAGCCGACTATTAAAACTTTCTAGGAGCGCCGGATGGCCGAACAGGTTTCTTCGAAGCAACCAAAGGGTCCGCTCGTCCTCTCGATTCTGATCATTACGGTCGGCGTCGGCTGGTTTCTCACCGCGCAAGGTTTCGGCACCGGAATCAATTGGGTCTGGACGCTCGGTCTCGGCATGATCGGCATCATGACGTTCATCGTCAGCGGTGGGTTGGATAAGGTCAGCGTGATCCTCGGCCCATTCTTTTTGATCGGTAGCGTCTTCTCAGTGTTACGACAGACCGGCAGAATGCAGATCGACAGCGAAGTTCCGATTTTGGTGATTCTGATCGGAGTGCTGTTGCTAATTGCGCAGTCGAAGTTTGTCCCGTTGCCGCGCTGGTTCGTCGCCATGCCGCTGAATAGC
This sequence comes from Planctomycetia bacterium, assembly GCA_043737375.1. GTDB lineage: Bacteria > Planctomycetota > Planctomycetia > Pirellulales > JALHPA01 > JAWXCH01. The sequence goes on along the minus strand of JAYTAU010000400.1, from coordinate 3,192 downwards.
AAAAACGGCCCTGAGTGAAATCGCTCCACGACAGCGAAGCGAACGCGATAGCCAATCAGCGAGCGACCGGGTTCACCCCGGCTGAGAATTATTGTTAAACCTGTCGTTCCGAAATAATGTCCATGTCGACTGTCTCACCCTTCAATGCCGCCGACGTGGTTCACGGGCTGACGCTGATCTACCGGATGGACGATGAACCATTAGAACTTGGCGATCGGGATCGGCATCCGCGTTACTTCAAAGCCTGAGGCGTCAGTTCCTTAAGCTTCGCGTTACGAATCATCACCGGTTCGTTATTGCGGCTAAGATGTTGAAAGCCAATGTGCCCGCGGGCCGGACGATCCTTGATCGGCGAAGCCAACGAACCGTCGTGACGTTTCACCGGCTCGTCATGTTTCGTTAGATCGATATCCTGAATCAGCTCGTCATTGGCCGTCACCTTAAGCCGCGAGCCCCGCAATTCAATGCGAAATTTGTTCCACTCGGTTGGTTTATAGACTTGCTTTGTCGGTGCGATCGCTCGATAGATGCCCCCCGTCAGTTCCGATTCCTTAGCCGACGTGTTGTAGCGGTAATCGGCGACTTGCATTTCCATGGCGTCAAAAGCCGGATCGCCCTTCAGCGGCGTGCGCAATGCCACGCCGCTGTTGCCATGCTCGGTCAGCTTGATCTCGAATTCCAAAACGAAGTCGGTATATTCCTGCTTGCTCACTAGCCAGGTGCCCCGATGCTCGCCCGATATTAGCACGCCTTCGGCGACTTTCCATTGCGAGTCGTCGGGCGCACGTTTGGCCAAATCGTTCCACTGGGTAACGACCCAGCCGTCGGGCGCGCCATCTTTTCCGAAGAGTGACGAGAAGCCTTCTTCGGCAACCGCGTGCTGCGCGGCTAGTAGGCTGATTACCAATATGGCGATATTGAGGGGCGCAATCTTCATGGGACTTAACAGCCTCGTTAAAGAACTTTAACGCGTATCAATCGGACGATGAACGGCGAACATGACCGGATAGGCTGCACGCATTGTCGCCGACCGGCCTCGCTGCTTCAACCAAGGTTGGGAACTTCGCTTAAAATCGACTACAATCGGGGACAAGCTGCCAACGGCGAATCACCGGGGCGAATATCGCTGATGGCGAGCGACCCGGTTTACCTCGGCAGATCCAATGAACACGACTGTTGACGGACAGCGTGTTCGAGGGACAATCACGCTTAGCCGGATTATGCGAAACTATCCGCGGGTTCGGTCGCCAGATCGTCATACCGTCTTTACACCACGCAATACTGCCCATGCGAACCCTGAAAAAACTCTTCGACCATAATCGGGCCTGGGCCGAAAACATCCGCCAGCAAGACCCCGAGTTCTTTACCAAGCTGTCGCAGCAGCAATCGCCCGGTTATTTGTGGATCGGCTGCAGCGACAGCCGCGTGCCGGCCAATCAGATCGTCGGCCTGGCGCCGGGCGAACTGTTCGTGCATCGTAACATCGCCAACTTGGTGGTGCATACGGACCTCAACTGTTTGTCGGTGATGCAGTTCGCCGTCGATGTGCTGAAGGTGCGCCATATCATCGTCTGCGGACATTACGGCTGTAGCGGAGTAAAGGCCGCGTTTCGCCGCGACCGCATCGGGTTGAGCGACAACTGGCTGCGGCACATCCAAGACGTGCGTCAGAAGCATGAGCAGCTGCTGGCGAGTCTGACCAGCGGGTCGTGCGGCACCGACGCCGACGCCTGCGACCGACTGTGTGAATTGAACGTAATCGAGCAAGTGGCGAACGTGTGCCAGACAACGATTGCCCGCGACGCGTGGGAGCGCGGCCAAGAACTGGCCGTGCATGGCTGGATTTACGGGCTCCAAGACGGGCTGCTGAAGGATCTGAGCGTGACCGTGACCGAACTGCAAGAAACGCTGATGGTGTTCGAAGAAGCGGTGGCGGCGCTGGTGTAGAGGCTGTTTCAGCTCCTGCGATGATAAATGTTATGGATCAGATCTTGAACATTTCCGCGACGCATGGAGGTGTGGTCTCTGACTACCGCTACTGAATCGTGTGCAAAGAAGTGGGGATGAATTTATGCAGAGCGATCCTCCTACCACACCAAATTACCACGAACTATTGAATCGTGATCCGAGGTGGGCCTTGAGCGAGGGGAGCCGACATTTCGAACAAAACAGTGCGGTCTTCAAGGCGTTGCACCAAATCAGCGCGCGGCTCAAAGAGCATGGCATTCCTTACGCAGTGGTTGGCGGAATGGCGCTGTTCAAGCATGGGCTGCGCCGCTTCACCGAGGATGTTGACATCCTGGTGACTAAGGACGATCTAAAGCAAATCCATGCCAAGCTCGATGGTCTGGGCTACATTCCCCCTTTCAAGAACAGCAAACATTTGCGAGACACGAATTATGGCGTCCGCATCGAGTTTCTGATCACAGGCGATTATCCGGGCGATGGTAAGCCGAAACCGGTTGCCTTTCCCGATCCACGCGAAGTTAGCTTCGAAGCCGATGGAATCAGCTTCGTCACATTGCCCAAGCTGGTGGAACTAAAGCTCGCTTCGGGGATGACCAGCCCAGGACGGTTGAAGGATTTGGCCGACGTGCAGGAGTTGATCAAAGTGCTTGACTTGCCCGTTGATTTTGGGGAACAACTCGACCCTTACTTACGAACTAAGTTCAACGAGTTGTGGACGGATGCACGCTCGGTCGACGAAAGCGAGATTTAAGGGGCAGGCATGAATCGACTGCAACTGCAACAATTGGCCGCCGAGCGATTGCTCGACGCCGAAGCCTTGCTCAACGCAGGCCGTTGGTCCGGTGCCTACTATTTGGCGGGCTACGCCGTAGAATGTGCATTGAAAGCCTGCATTGCCAAGCTGACCAATCAGCACGACTTCCCGGATAAAGATCTGGCGACAAAAGCCTTTACCCACAAAATCGAAGATTTGGTGCGGCTCGCCAATCTGGAAACGCTTCGCGATGCCGACAGAACTGCGAATGCAGTGCGAAGAACGAATTGGACGACTATCAGAGTCTGGGACGAGAAATCACGGTATCAACAGTGGACCGAGATTCGAGCCCGAACTCTTTTCAAAGCTGTTTCAGACGCTAAAGATGGAGTTTTGCCATGGATAATGGGCCATTGGTAAATGAAGAGATTGATGCCGGCACCGAACTGATTCGTGAGTTTCAGCAATAC
>JAYTAU010000399.1:0-3882 GCA_043737375.1 Planctomycetia bacterium | reverse complement strand
TTTGCAGTTGGAGTCGCCTTGGTCGCGGAAGTAATGCCCAACCAAGCGAGAACATACACATTAGGACTGCTTCAGGCGCTTTCGACGGTCGGAAACATATCTGCGGCGTTTATCAACTTGGGGTTGGGGATCGCCGAAGCTGATGGGCTGCCGACAAGTCCTTGGCGAATCATGTTCATGATTGGCGCAATACCAGCGCTGTTGGCACTGTTAGTTCGGGCTAAGCTTCGCGAGCCGGAGCAATGGCAAAAGCAAGCGGATAAACAAACAACCAAGACACCATTCTTTTCGCAGTACTCCGAACTCTTCGGCGACCCACGCTGGCGACGACATGCTTTGCTAGGGTTGGTGCTTGGCTGTGCCGGAATTATCGGCCTTTGGTCCGTCGGCTTTTTTACCAGCGATTTGATTAGAGAGGTAGCCCGCCCTGCCGAGACCATAGCTGTCATCGACGATGAACTTATTAAAGCACGAACGAAGAACGACGCGTCGCGAGTGGATAGCCTTACGCAACTTCGGGCGGTGTTCGCAGACACAACTGCTTCAGTACGGATTCCCACGGAACTCACTCCGCTGCACGCGGAACTAGAGCCGCGCATTCGCTCACAATTGACTCACTTGGCCAGTTACGCGTCGATTGCGATTAACATTGGTGGGTTTTTTGGGATGTTTGGCTTCGGCCCGCTGGCACAGCGAATTGGACGTCGTCCGACATTTGCGATTGCTCTGATCGCCGCTTGCTTGACGACAGCTTCGGTCTTTTGGTTCTTAAAAGACTTTTGGCAAATTTGGGTGATGGTGCCGATTATGGGCTTTTGCCAGTTGTCGTTGTTCGCCGGCTATGCGATTTACTTTCCCGAATTGTTTCCGACACGGCTTCGATCGACCGGCACCAGTTTTTGTTATAACGTGGGTCGCTTCATTGCCGCATTCGGCCCGCTTGTAAAGTCGTTGTTAGAAGGCGTGTTTTCAGAAACTCCCGATCCAAGGCGATATGCTGGTGTGGCCATGTGCGGCGTATTTTTGATCGGGCTGTTAGTGCTGCCGTTCTTGCCTGAGACCAAAGGCAAAGAGTTGCCGGAATAATCCGCGTAGTCACCTCGCGAAGCGAGAGGGCGACACCAAACCTTTACTCGTCAGCCGCCGCGCGAACAATCTCATGGACTGGCTGTACTCACTCATCGACGCAATCAAATGGCTCCTTGGGCTGGCTAAGCCCGAGAATCTACGCGTGCTGATCGAGCAGATCGGCGTTGTTTGGGTTTACGCGATTCTGTTCGCCATCGTGTTTAGCGAGACGGGCCTGCTGGTCGGTTTCTTTCTGCCCGGCGATTCGCTGCTGTTCACCTGCGGTTTGTTGGCCGCTCAGAATGTCGGCATCGATATCTACATGATCATCGGACTGTTGACCGCGGCGGCCATCCTCGGCGATGCGCTGAATTACTACTTGGGCCTGCAAATGGGATCGCAAGTATTCGACAAAGGTCGTCTGCGATTCGTCAAGCACGACCATCTGCTGGCGGCCAAAGCGTTTTACGAACGCCACGGCGGCAAGGCGATCGTGCTGGCTCGGTTCGTGCCGCTGGTGCGCACGTTTACTCCGTTCGTGGCCGGAGTGGCGCGGATGAGCTACCGCGAGTTTGCCTTTTACAATATTGCCGGCGGCGTGGCCTGGGTCGTCTCGATGTCGATGGCCGGCTATCTACTGGGCAACATCCCGATTGTCGAGAACAACTTTGAAGCGGTCGTGCTGTTGATTGTAGCGATCAGTGTGCTGCCGATCGTGTTTGGCGCGATCAGTCACTGGCGAAATAGGGGCCAGGGATCAGGGGTTGGGGGTCAGGGAGCGGAGATTGAAAAGTCGGAAGTGGGAATCGGGAAATCGGAAATGGGAGAGTGAGACATATTTGCTAGCGCGAAGGTCATGCTAAGCCGCAAGCGAATAGGTCGACGTCGAGGGTTTTGACTGTGAAGCAGCGCGATTGAATTCTCCCCACATCCTCCACCCCACACTCCTACATCCTTCCTTCCTCTCCAACCCCTGCCCCCCGACCCCCGATCCCTTCCTTCACCTGCTCCTCCGGTATCACCACGCCGAAACTCAAAATGTACTGCACCGCTTGATCCACGCTCAATCGCAGGTCGATCGTCTCGCGTCGCGGTACTAGCTTCGTGTTTCCTGCGATCGGAGTCGGGCAGGTCGGAAACAGCAGCGTCAGCATCGGCTCGCCGGTCAACTTTTGCACATCGGCCAGCCCCTCGCCGGTCACGAATGCGATGGTCCAAACTCCGCGCCGCGGATACTCGACCGCCACGACGCGGCTGATTTTGATGTTGCTTTCGTTGAACATGTAATCGGTGACTTGCTTGACCGATCCGTAGACGGCCCGCACGATCGGCACTCGTCCCACGGTGTATTCGAACAGCGACCAGAATACCCGACCGATACCGGCGGCAAACAGGCTTCCCAACAGATACATCAATGTGAGAAAGACGATCAGAAACACGGGGATCACGATCCAAGGCCGCAGATATTCGACCTCGACCCAGCGGCGATACAGTTCGATACCGCTCTTCGACGAAATGTCGTCGCCGAAACTGCGCGCCGTGCGCTGGTAGACATCGCGCGGAATCAACTTGCCGGTCGGCAGTCGCTGATAGTCGGTGCCTTCGATCTCGAACACGTCGGCATAGCGCTCGTTCGGAACTGCCGACGCCGGCACATCATCGCGAATATCGGCTAGTTGCCAGGCGATCACGTTACGCGTGGTGTCGGTCACCGGTGCTAAAACGTAATATTTCAGCGTCTGCCAAACCCAGAGCAAAATGACGATCGTCAATAGCGGTGCCAGCAGCCCGCCCAGCCCGCGTAGTACGGCGGTGCGAAAGGGGCGTTGACTTGGCAAGGTTGATGCGGGTGTTTGTTCGGCCTCTTCCTGCACGACAGCCCCGCCTGTTTTGCTTGATGTTGTTTGCTCGATGATGGAACTGCGGCCACGCCGCTGAGTTTACGCGGTGTACCGGCAAACCGCCAGTAAAACCGACTGATTACATGACTCCGACTGCCCCTGGCAAAGCCGGAGTCGAATGAATGCTTTGCTGGGCCGCCCGTACTATACGCTTAAAATTTCACCCTGAGATGCAAAAAATCCACCGTAGCCCTTGACCTGACGCCAAATGTACGCAAACTGAGTGATTCCCAAAAAAGGCACATTTGTCAGGAGTCGTTTTGTTATGGTCCGTACTCGTCCGAAAACCAAGCGCGCCAAAATCATGAAGAGCCGTCGTTGTACCAAGTGCAATTCGGCACTGAACAACCAATTGAAGCGCTGCAAGCGTTGCGCGTCGGTTAACACCTTCTAAACGGCCGGCACAAAAATTCTTAGCCTCCGGCTTCGCCGGGCGGTTGATCAGTAATTACATTCAAAGCGCCACTCAGCGAGACTTCTGCTCCCGCATTGTTCCCCCTGTGACGCTGGTTCTAATTAGTGCGTCGTTACTGTCAGCTTATTAGTGCGTCGTTACTGTCAGCTTATTACTTCGTCGTTACTGTCAGCTTATTACACTGCCGACTGCAATCCTGCGCCGGCTTGGCGGAATTGCCACCTATCTTACAAATCTCTTGAAAAAATGCGGGGCTGCATAGTTTATGCAGTTTCGCTATTCCACACCTTGCCTACAACTTGGAAACAACGGTAAGTCCATATACTTCAATCACTTAGGTGTGATTGTCTTAGCCGCATGGCCGCGATATTCTCACCGATTCCACGCACCAGCCCGTTTCACTCGGGGGTGACGCATTGGCAAGAACCATATAGACTTAACATCTTTCCGGCAGACATTTCAATCACACCAGGATGGTCTGAGTCGGTCAGGCTTTGT
>JAYTAU010000398.1:0-9515 GCA_043737375.1 Planctomycetia bacterium | reverse complement strand
TAGGAGCCGATTCCTATCGGCGATCGTCGGGTCGGTCGCGGATAGGAATCCGCTCCTACAAAACTCAAAACATAAAAATACAAACAGGGAACCGCCGGCAAGTTGCCCACACGATCCTATAGGAAATGGCACCCGCAAGGATTGCGTCGCAACGCAAATGCGCGAGCAAACAACTCGGAGCCAATCTCCTCGGCCAGAAAACTCGCCGACAAAACCGGCGTCCCCAGAGAACACCGGCCAAAGCAAAAAGAGCGGGTGATGGGATTCGAACCCACGACAACGACGTTGGCAACGTCGTGCTCTACCAACTGAGCTACACCCGCCTGCGTATTGGGTAACAAATCGAATACTTACCGGATTCGCATCGACTGCTAGCGCGTAGCGAAACGACTATTCGCGGACTGCCGCCGATTTAAGGGATTATAGGTCTCAATAGTGCACTTGCAAGGGCAAAAAGGTGCAGCAAGTGGGGAGTGCGGAATGGGGAGTGGGGAATGAAAAGCAGAACGAGCCCGAGCGTCATTCCCCATTCCCCATTCCCATTTCCCCATTCATTGCACCAGTTTGCGACTACAAGCCGCGGCAAATATACTAAAACTCTCCACGTTTTGACCGCTCGCTTTTGGGGATCGACATACTATGCAAGCTCGACTTGCGTTGGTTTCGCCGGCTGCCGCTGCGCGTGAATTCAAAATCAGTCTGCCGACCACGATTGGCCGCAGCCGCGACGCCAAGCTCAAGTTGGTCCATGGCCAAGTCAGCCGGTTGCATTGCGAGATCTTCGAGCGCGACGGATTGTTGTATGTCCGCGATCTCGGTTCGACCAACGGCACCTTTGTCAACGACGAACGTGTCACCGACGATCTGCTGCTCCCCCCTGGTGGCAGCTTAATGCTGGGAACCGTCGAACTGCGCGCCTTGTACGGCGATGCGGCCGACGATCTGTTGCCGCCGGGCATGTTCACGGCGACGGAAACGGTTCGCGCCGTGCCGCAAGACGATACGTTTCGCGTCACCGACCCCGATCAACTTAGCGAGGCCAAACTGGCCGAAAGCCCGTTCGGATTCACCGAGTTCGAAGCTTTTGCCGACGACATAGACTTGCCGCAATCTACCGATGCTTCCAACCCTGCTCACAGCAACCCAACCGACAACGCACCAGCGACCGGGGTTCCCAGTGAGTTCGATTGGCTCAGCGAGTCGGAGTTGTCGCCCACGGGGCCCGAACAAGCGGCTTCGCCAATCCCAGCTCCGCAGGCACCCATTCCGCCGACCGTAGTCCCCCCAATCAAAAGTACGGCGACCAAACCACCCACGGCCAAGCTCCCTCCCGACTTGCAACCGCCCGCCGAGTATCTGACGCCGATCGAAGCGTTCGAATCGCCGGAAAACCGAACGATCGATGATTGGACCGCCGAACCGGCCGATTTTGGCGCGCCGAACGCGAATGCGGATTTCGACAATGCGATCGCCGCCAACTTGAACGACGCCGGCCAGCACGATGCGAGCCAGAACGACGCCGGCGAGGTCGAGCTGTTACCGCTCGACGAATCCTTGGCCGATCAGGGTCAGCCCAGCAAGGAGGCACCCAACTACTTTCCGCAGGACCAAGCCGATCCGACTCCATTGGACGATAAACATTGGCGCGTACCCGAGGATCTTAGCGTGCCGTTTCCTGAAGCCGCACCCAAGGCTGCGGCCGGACAACGTGTGGCACCGCCGGCAAAAGCTCCGGCCGTGCCGCCGGCAGTCGCAGTACCCGCCGCGCCGGTTCCAACGCCTATTCCACCGGCCAAGAGCCCTGCACCGGTGGACGATGATCTCGAAAACTTCTTCAATAGTTTTCAGTAACAACCGCTGGGGCTGTTATAGCCAAGGCTACTAAACCACGGAGCGGAGGCATCCTTCAGCCCCCGGCTTCGCCGGGGACTAAACAGCCCGACATACTTCAGCATTTACCGATTCCAGGTCCGCGCCGGGGCGATTTTGCGAGTTCGTCACTCGCCTCCAACAATCCGCTCACAATCATCGCTTATGCTGTCGCGGTGACAGGCTAATTGTACGTTTCGCGCATGCCGGGGGACGGAGCGATGCGGAGTTGTTTGCCGGCACAACGTCAACTCGCCATCAAATCCCCGGCGAAACCGCGGGGCAGAATGACCGGATACAGTGTGCGTTATTGAGAATACCGGCGCTCACGCTTGACATTACCTCTACGAATGGGAGCGAGTCGTGACATTGCGTGGGCTCGAACATCTTAGCCCAACTTCTACGGTCGGTGACCTCGCGGTGTCGCGTTATCAGGTCGGTCCAGCCACCAAGACCGAAGATGTCGAAGCCGAGTTCCATAGCCACCCGGATCTGCCCGGTGTGATTGTCGGCGACGAATTGGACGAGCCGGGCGTGGTCTCGCGCGATGTGCTGCACGAGCACATGAGCAAGCCGTATTATCCCGAGCTGTTTCGCCGTCGTCCGATCGAGCGGCTGGTCAGTGCCATTGCGTTCAAAACGTTGCGTCTGCAGAGCGATTGCCAGATTCAGGAAGCTGCGCACCTGGCACTGAATCGCCCCCCCGAGGCGACGTATGAGCCGATTTTGGTGGCCTTTCCCGACGGAACGCATGGCCTGCTTGACATCTATGGCGTCCTATTGGCACAGGCACGATTACTCGAACTGACGAAAATCATGTTGGAACAACAAAAGACCGCGGCCGAGGCAGCCAGTCAAGCGAAGGGTCAGTTCTTGGCGAATATGAGCCACGAAATTCGCACGCCGATGAATGCCATCATCGGCATGACGGAACTTGTGCTCAACACCAACCTATCCAGTCAACAACGCCAGTACATCGGATTGGTCAAAGAGTCGGCCGACTCGCTGCTGACGCTATTGAATGACATCCTGGACTTCTCGAAGATCGAGGCCGGTCGGCTCGATCTCGAAGCGGCCCCATTCCAACTGCGCCAAACGCTGGGCCACACGGCGGATACGCTCGCTTTTCGCGCCAAACAGAAGGGTCTGGATTTGGCATGTAGAATCGACCCGAACGTGCCCAACGATTTGGTCGGCGATCCGAATCGGTTGCGGCAGATTATCGTCAACTTGGTCGGTAATGCCATCAAATTCACGACCGTCGGCATCATCGTCATCGAGGTGCGAACCGCTTTGGCCCCCGATCAACACCCTGGGGATCTCGGTGCGCTTGAAAAAATTGAAATGCCGGTAAACAGCAACACCGCACAGCGAGATTCTGCCGCTCTGGAATCGAATGTACATGAGCCGATTCTGTTGCACTTCGCCGTTCGCGATACGGGCATCGGGATCCCGCGCGATAAACAAGACTTGATCTTTCACGCATTTACACAGGCCGACAGTTCGACCACGCGTCGCTACGGCGGCACGGGGCTAGGGCTGACCATCTCCAGCCAGCTCGTCGAAATGATGGGGGGTCGCATCTGGATCGAAAGCGAACCGGGTCGCGGCAGCACTTTTCACTTCACGACCAAGTTAGAGCGTGGGAAGCCGCCCGTCGCAGCCCCACTTACGGATCCATTGCTCGCGAATGTGGTCCCGTTGTACTCGGGGCCGCTCAGAATTCTGTTGGCCGAGGACAGTTCCGTGAATCAAATTCTAGCGCTGGCGCTGTTGAATAAAGCGGGACATCATGTCACGGTCGTCCAAAACGGGCTCGAAGCCATCGCCGCGGTACAACGCGAGGCGTTCGATATCATCCTGATGGATGTGCAAATGCCCGAGCTGGATGGGCTGGAAGCGACTCAGCGTATTCGCCGGCGCGAGCGCGAGTTGCGGCTGCCCCGAATTCCGATCGTGGCTGTTACCGCGCACGCGATGACCGGCGACCGGCAGCGTTGTCTCGCGTCGGGCATGGATGAATACATCACCAAGCCGATTCGCAGCGCCGAACTTCACCAAGCCATCGAACGTTTTACGGCGTCCGGTCCGGTTAAGCCAGGCAACTTTGCTAACGCCGACTCGCGCGGTGTGTCATCACCGCCGCGAAAAGTCGAAAGCTTTGCAAGCAATGGCGGTAGCGATTATGCAGGAACGGACCGCGCACAGCCGGCGAGCGCGGTTTCCAATCAATCGCCGGCTCCCGCCGCAAGCGTCCAATCGTTCGATATTCGACAATCCGATGATCAGCCGTCCCACACGCACTCGACCGCAATTCACTCCACCGACGCGCAATCGATCCACGATCATTCGACCGCCCTCGAAAGCTGGGATTGGACCGAAGGCTTGCGGGTCGTGCAAGGCAATCACGAGCTGCTCTCGGAACTGATCGACGCATTCATTACAGATACGCCGCAACAGTTAAGCACGTTGCGCAGCGCGATTGCCGAACAAGATCGACTGACGATGAGTCGTGCGGCCCACACGATCAAAGGCTCGTTACGTTGCTTCGGCGCGGAACGAGCGATCGAGCTGGCGATGCAATTGGAAGCCGTGATTCGAAACGACTCGCTCGTTACCGATTTACCGGGTGCAACTTCTGCATGGTTGCCGGAGCACGCCGCGGAGAATGGCCACCCGAACGGTAGTCCCGGTGAAAGCGCGCTCCTGCCAGCCATCGCGGCGTTGGAAGCTGAGCTCGCTCGAATCATTCCGCTGCTAGCCCGATGCCCCCAGCCGGTTACAACGTCTAAACAACGCGTCGCCGCCGGCGTTTAGACAAGCCTCGATTCCCCAACCTCTTGACCCCAGACCCCAGCCTCCAACCCCATGCCTTCCATGCACACCATCCTAGTCGTCGACGATTCTCCCGTGGATCGCCGACTTGTCGCCGGGCTGTTACGCAATGATCCGATGTTGACGGTCGAGACCGCAGAGAACGGGCTAGACGCCATTCGTCGGTTGCGCGAATCGCCCTTCGATCTGGTCGTCACCGATATGCAAATGCCCGCGCTCGACGGCTTGGGCCTGGTGCGACAAATTCGTCTCGATCAGCCGCATGTGCCTGTCATTTTGATCACCGCGCACGGCAGCGAGTCGCTGGCGATCGAGGCTTTGCAACATGGGGCGGCCAGTTATGTGCCCAAGAGCCAACTCACCGAGATGCTGGAAGATTCGGTGGCCCAGGTGCTTGCCCTGACCGGTGCCGACCGTAATTACGAACGGCTGTCGGCATGTCAGACACGTGCCGAGTTCACGTTCATGCTTGAAAACGAGATCGCCGTGGTCGAACCGTTGGTGGACTTCGTCCAACAGATTGTCTTAGCCATGAAACTGTGCGATGTCACCGGCAAATACCGGCTTGGCATGGCCCTGCAACAAGCAGTCAGCAACGCCATCATTCACGGCAATCTGCAAATCCCCATCAATCACATCGACGAGGCCCGCGAAGAAGCAATGGGCCAAACGGCGGGCGGTTTGCTCGATCGGCGTCGCGCGGAACCGCCGTTTTCCGATCGTCGCGTGATGGTCGATGTGCGAATCACGCCCGAGCAAGCCGTATTTGTGATCCGCGACGACGGCAACGGCTTCGACATCGCTCCGTTTCACGATACTCGCACCGCCGAATTGAAGGGAGGCCGCGGCCTGCGACTGATGCACCTGTTCATGGATGAGGTCAAATACAACGCGCGCGGCAACGAAGTCACCATGATCAAGCGCCGCGAGGAACACGCGACGCCGATCTTGGAAAATGCCGTTGCCGCGGCGCAATAAACGCCTGCGTCGATCAACCGTCGCACACAGACGCACTGACCAACGGGCACCGAGTTCAGAGGCACCTACGAACGCTGCGGAGATTTGAAATGGGATCATGGCGCGCGCGCTTGTTCATCTTCGAACGTGAAGGCCGGCATTTTGTTAGTCTGGTTCCCGATGGAGTGACACTGGCCGCCTATAAAGTTTATGGACCGTATGTGCCCATCAGCGAGGAAGCCGCATTGCCGGTCGATGATCCTTTTTTGTGGATCGAGCGGATGAAAGAAAAAGGGTTTCGGTTTGTGGTCGATGATCTGGCCTCGCGACGACCGAAATATGCCAATCCCGGGCGGTGATAGCACGCCGATTCCTGCTCAACCTTGCCTCGTCGCGCCTCAGCGGGGTATTCTAATGTTGCCGGTAGTTGCGAGTCCATTGATACGAACGGCCGCGTCCGCTCACTGAGTCTGCGGCCGCCTAGCTATTTCTTCGCCGAGGTGTCGGATGTATCGAAGTGTTGCTGTTCTCGGAATTTGGTCGCTGCATGGCTTGATACTGTTGTGCGCAATGCTGGCCGCCATGCAACTCGGCAGTGAAGCTTGTAGCTCCCGACTCTACGCCGCCGAAGCAGCTTCCAAAAACCCCGATGCGGAATTGGCCCAACGGGTCGACCGTTTGATCGAACAGCTTGGCGACGATCATTACCCGGTTCGGCAGCGTGCGCAAGAACAGTTGGCCGAGCTGGGTGCCGCGGCATTCGATGCGCTGTCGGCTGCCGAGACGAATCGCGATCTTGAGATCGCCAATCGCGCCCGCTATTTGATTCAACAAATTCGCGTCGATTGGATTCGCGACAAGGATTCACCGCAAATTCGCAAGTTGCTCGAGGGCTACGACAAGCGTACCGAGGCCGAACGCCTGGTGCTGATGGCCGATTTGGCGCGACTGCCCGACGCGATCGGACTTGGGCCGCTGTGCGGGCTGGTGCGTTTCGAGCGCTCGACCGAGCTTTCGAAACGCGCCGCGCTGTTGATATTAAAACAAAAGCGGCCGACTAAGGAATCGTGGCCCGCGCGGGCAAAAACCATTTCGACCGAACTGGCTCTCAGTCGCCGCGCATCGGTTCGCTGGCTGCAAACGCATGCCCTGTATGCGGGCGAGCCGCGCGAGGCATTGAATCAGTGGAAAACTTTGGTCGACGACGAGCTGCGGCTGTTGCGTCGCTCCCCCTCGCAGTTGCAGCGGGAGGTCGTTTCCGTCTTGCTGCGCGAGCAAATGACGATGCTCGGCGAGCAGGGGGAACGTGAGCAGTCGTTAGTCGTCATGCGCAAATTGTTGGAGTATGAAAATAGCGATGTCGAATCGCTGACCCGGCTGATCGATTGGTCCGTGCAACACAGCGCGTGGGAATTGTTGGATGAATTAGCGCGGCAGTTCGATCTGCAAATCATCAACAGCAGCGAATTGTCGTACGCACTGGCGCAAGCGCGTATGACGCAGGGCAATAGCAAATTGGCTGACGAACTGGCGGCCAAGGCCGCCAAACTGCAACCGGCGAACCCCGATCACCATCTAAAGATGGCGTATTGGCTCAATAGTCGCGGGCTGGCCAAATGGTGCGAATTCGAATGCGACGAGCTGATCAAGAACAACGGAGTCGAGACTCCCTATCCGCTCATCGCACGCTTGCTGCTGGCCGAAGTTCTGCACGATGCCGAGCGCGACGGTGAAGCGGCCGATGCGTTGCAAGGCGCGGTCGATGCCATGGAAAAAAGCAAACCGGCGGCCGAGATGGCCAAAAACGCGCTGGGACGCAATCCGCAAACGATCCGCGCGCGGCTGAACTTTTATCGCGCCAAGCAATTGGCCAAATCCGGCGATGCGGTCCGCGAGGTCGAACATTTGGAGCAAGCGTTGGTATTCGATCCCACCGACGCCGATGTGCTGATTGCGCTGTTTCTCCAAAAAAACCCGACCGACGAACAGCGCGGCAAGACGAAACAGAAGATCGGCGCAGCCGCGAGCTTCTTCAAACGCAAGATCGCCGCCAATCCCGACGACGCGCAGTCGATGAACCAGTATGCCTGGTTGATCGGCAACACCGAGGGCGATTTCGACGACGCAATCAAGCTCTCGCATCGCTCGCTGGAAATCAAACCGGACACGGGCGGATACTTGGATACCTTGGCACATTGCTACGCGAGTAAGCAAGATTACCAGAATGCCTTGAAGTATCAGTTGCGGGCCGCCGAGTTGGAACCGCACTCGCAGGAAATCAAACGTTCGCTGGAGAAATTCAAACAGGCTGCCGAGAAAAAAAGTTCGGAGACAGGGAGCTAGAAATTACGAATTACGAAGGACGAATTACGAAGGAGAAAGTCCGAAGGATAAAGTGAAAAATAGCTCGTCCAACGCAAACGGCTGCTTAGCGGCGCGGCCAACGGCCCGCCATTGTTAGTGCGAATTCGGAACAGGAAGTGCAGAGGGTGCGGGGACATGATTATCCATTAGTTTCACGATTGGTAGTGACGCTTCCTTTGTAATTCGTCCTTAGTAATTTGTAATTTCTCCGGAGCAATCGCATGACCCTCGTCAACATCGGTGACATCGAACTGGGCGTGGTCGACGTCGGCTCGGGTATTCCGCTCTTACTGGTTCACGGTTTTCCGCTCGACCACTCGATGTGGCGGTATCAGATCGAAGAATTCGCGCCGCATTGCCGCGTCATTGCACCCGACTTACGCGGTTTCGGCAAAAGCGGCGTTACGCCGGGCACCGTCACCATGGAAAAACTGGCCGATGATCTGATTGCCCTGCTCGATGCCTTGCACATTCAAGATCGCGTGATTTTTTGCGGGCTGTCGATGGGGGGCTATGTCGGTTGGCAGTTTGCCCGCAAGTACCAAGATCGGCTGTTGGCATTGGTCGCTTGCGATACGCGCGTTGCCGCCGATACTTCCGATCAGGCCGCCAATCGCCGGCAACTGGCCGAGCGCGTCATGAGCGAAGGGCCGGGCGTGGCCGCCGACGCCATGCTGCCCAAGCTATTCAGCCCCGCGGCACATCAACATCGCCCGGAATTGATCGAGCAAACGCGGCAAGTCATCGTGGCGAATCATCCGCAAGGCATTGCGGCGACATTGGGGGGCATGGCCGTGCGGGCCGATGTGACCGATCTTTTGCCGCAGATCGAAGTCCCGACGCTAGTGGTTGTCGGCGAGCTGGATGAAATTTCGACACCCGATGAAATGGAAGCGATCGCCGAGGCCTTGCCGAATTCGGCCTGGGTCGTGGTACCGGGTGCCGGCCACATGAGCCCGTTGGAAAACCCCGAGGTATTCAACAAAGCCCTGGCGGGTTACATCACGTTGTAAAGTCGCGACAATCGCGGATGACATGATTGCCCGTCGGGTGCCCGTGTTTTGCGCGGCATGACACAGCCCGGCGACGTCGCAACCAAAGTAATTGAAGCTGGAAACAAATTGGGAAACACACTGCTTTCAGCCCCAAGGGGGTGATTTAGCCACAGCCCGGGCCATCGGCCCGGGTGACTCGTGAAAAAAATTGGTGTGGTGTAGCCCTGAAAGCCATTGACCCAGGGCGTTGCCCTGGGCTGGGGCTGAATCGCACCTTCGGTGCTGAAGAGGAACGCAGTAAAATCGTCGCAAGGTGCGCGCAAATTCAACGTTTGTAGTACGGCTAATGCGAGCAATGTCGAACGACGAAATTCAAATGTCGAATGAAGCCCGAAAGTCAAAAATCAAAACTGGAGCATTCTCGATCGCATTTCGTATTTCGAATTTCGTCATTCCTTCGTCATTCGAAGTTCGACATTCGGCCATTCATCGCCG
>JAYTAU010000397.1:0-3885 GCA_043737375.1 Planctomycetia bacterium | reverse complement strand
TCGCCGTCGTCTTCCAACGCTTCGGCCATTTGCAACAGCACATCCGGCGGTGCGGTGGGCGAAAGCGCCTGAGTGCGCACATCCAGGGAGAGAATGTTGGCTTCCGGTTCACTCTCACCGGATTCGTCACCCATCGTTGAACGTGCCTGGTCGAGATTGCCAAAACCTCGCCCCGAAGTGCCCGGGTTCGACTCTCCGGCAAACTCGAACCAACGCTGCCCATCCGGCGCAACCAAGCCGGCCCCTTCTTTCATCAACAATTGCTTGCCGCGGACGATCACCGAGAGCTGCGCCAACGGGCGTTCGACCTCGGGCAGATAACGGGCCCACTGAGCCAATCGCTTTTCCAGCAGTGCCGGCGAAATGCCCGAAGCCAAGAGTTCGGCCAGCCGTCGCGCGGTCGAGACTTCTTGAAAATCGAAGTAGGGCAGTTTGCGAACTTCTCGCACCGGCTTGATCAACCCGCGCCGATGCCAACGCCGCACCACGGCCACGGTCACGCCCAACAGATCGGCCAGCATGGCCGGCGTATAGAGTCGCTGAATATGTTGTTCGGCATCGACCAATCCCAACCGCCGCCAAAGCTCGGTCTCGCCGATGATATCCAGCTCGCCCCGTTCGAGGGCCGCCCGAGCTTCGTCGCCGATGAATGCTTCGGTTTGTCCCTGCAATAGTTCATCGAGCAATGCCAGTTGCTGATCTCCGACCACGACTAAGTGCGTGGAGCCGTCGGCGCGTTCGACGTTCTGCCCGCCATGTTCGCGAATCAATTGTTGGGCATCGCGTCGCGACATACTGGCCAGCCTCCCCACCAGCGCGATGCGAACACCGACTAGCGTGGGAACGATGGTGCGGCTAATTGGAGATGACATAGGTTGGAACTGACGGGGCGATTCGGCGAGCGACCGGGTTCACCCCGGCTGAGGCGTCAGCGCGCAGTAGGGTGCCTGTGTTTTTGCGCAGCATAACACTGCCGCGGCAAAGCCGGAACCAATACAAGCTCGACACGCAAGCAAGTGCATTAGTTTAGCCGCGAATGGATACGAATGAACGCAAATGGAGAAATATCTGACTTACATCGGCAATGCCGCAATTCTAATGCTAGAACTTTTTGGCGTACTAGAAAACAATCCAAAGTCGTCCTTTATGTTCAGGATGGACTTGGATTTCCCCGACGTCGGTTGGTCTCGTTGCATCTCCGCGGCGATTGTAGCCACATACGCAAGAACAAAGCCGCCTGGGTCGGGCGGCTTTGTTCGAACTTGCTATTGCTTTGCGTTATTGAATCGGTCAACAATTTCTCGGAATACAAATCACGCACCTTCGCCAAAGCGCGGTGCCGTGGTATTCCGGTTGCCATTAGGCGTGTTATTCGGAACCGAAGTGTTCGGATCGATTCTAGGCTGTTGATCGGCATCCGAACCCGCACCGCCGGCACCCGTGGCGTTGTCGTCGGTTTTGTTTTGTTTCGTCGCGGGCGTCGGTTGTTGATCCTTGAAGGTGGTGCCGGAACCGCTGCCTTCTTCGACAGGGCCCGGGTAGACTTGCGTTGAGTTCGGGGTGCCAGTTGCCGAGCTAGAAGTTGTGCCGCCGGAAACCGGCATGGCCGCGGCGATCGGGTTACCGCATTCATCGACCGGAATTCGCAACACGACCGTGCGGGGCGTGCGGACGGTTTGCACAATCGGCGTGCGCTTCTCGACACAGCGCGGAGTGCGAATGGTTTGCGTCTCACTCACCATTTTGCAAACCTGCACCGGCACTTGGTCGACCTTCTCTTCGGTCACCATGCGTGTGGTTTGGAATTGCACCTTGCGAACCTGCTCTTCCGCCACCATTTTGCAAACTTGAACGGGCACTTTATTCTCGACGCGCTCGACCACTTGACGAACGGTCGTCTGCGGCACCTTTTGCACAACCTCTTCTTGGACCATCCGGCAAGTTTGGACCGGAATCTTATGGACGACTTCTTGCTCGACCACGCGTTGCACCTGCACGGGCACCTTCGTAGTAACGACCTTTTGCACAAACGTGGTCTGCGGTATTTGCTGGGCCACGACGTTGGGAGCCCAAACCTTGGCGACTTCCACACGCGCCGGGCCTTGTTCCGGAACCCAAACCAATCCGCCGCGCTGATGCACCGCTTGGCCAGTCGCGGGGTCGACGACGCACGCCTCGGGTTGAAAACGGAGCCGGTTATGAACCGCGCCGGGCCGGCAGACTTGCACATCTTGGAAGCTGCCTTGATCGACATAACGTGTCGTGCAAGTGGTGACCGGTTCGAGCACCGTGTGACTGCGTTCTTGTTCCGCGCATTCGGTGACCAGCTTGCGAACGATCTGGCGTTCTTCGCGCTCGCTGGTTTCATAGACCGGCTTCTGCACCATGTAGCGAACTTCTCGCTCGCTGGTTTCGACGACGTCGCGAACGCGATTGAAACTGCGATCTTCGACAATCGTTTCCGTGACCGGTTTCATGACCGTGAAGCGTTCTTCGCGCTCATTGGTCTCGACCACCGGGCGTTGCACCGTGTAGCGGCGTTCTTGCATCGCGGTTTCGAGCACCGGCTTTTGCACGACGATTTGCCGTTCGTCGTAGACCGTTTCCAGTTCGACTTTATAGCTGGTGACTTGTCGTTCGTCGTATACGGTTTGGTATTCCAGCCGATAGGTTTGCACCGCAACTGGCGCCGGACAGGCAATCGGCGCGGCGACAGTCACCGGCGTTTGGCACGTCGCACAAGGCGCGGCAATTTGTGCCGATAACCAGCCCGGCGCAACAGAGAGCGACGTCCCCAAGACCACGGATCCTAAAACTACTGGGCGGCAAATTCGTTCGAGCAAATTCATGGCGATGACCTTTATGTGCGTTTTTCAACGCGAGCCTACATGAGTGGTCTAAAAAACTACTGCCATCAATGGCGAGCAGATTCCACCTGGTGATTTTTGTGAAATGCAACCGCTGTACCGAACCGGCACGGCGAACTGCGAACCATCATTTGAGTGTGCCGGAAGAACGCTTGCACGGCAAACAAAAATAGCTCACCAACTACGGCTGTGTCGGCTGAAGCACTGGCCGCTCAACGCTTTACATCGCAAAAAAATATTTGAAGTTTTCTTGCCGTCGTGCCGGTCGTTACAGATTACCCCGTCGTGCAAAACCATGACACCAAACGACTTGCAGCATGATTTTACCTGACCGTCAAAGTCGGATTGCAAGCTTGACGGAACGATCACGCGGTAAGAATCGAGCCGCAGTGAGTTCGTTTTGATCGCATCTGCGTCGCGATTACAACTTCAGCGCAAGAAAACGACCGCCCCGAATGGAGCAGCCGCGATGAATTAAACCCAGGGCCTCAAGCTACGGAAATATCGAAATTCGAATGTCGAAGGAATAACGAAGCCTGGGATACCGCAAGCGGGCCGGTTCGCTACGAATTCGAAAGGTCTTGTTCCTAACCCCCGATCCCCGACCCCTCTCCTACTACTGCGTGTATTCTTTCAAGAATCCGCGAAACAAAATCAAATGCCCCTCTTCATCGGCGAGCAAGCGAATGCACATGTCTTGGGTCACATAGTCTTCGCCTTCAACGGCCTTGATGATCTTTTTGTACTGCGCACAAGCCCCTTCCTCGGCGGCAATGACCGCTTTGATCACCGCCATCACGTCGGTCGTTTTGGTCGAAGGCTGAACCTGGCTGCCGAACTTTAATGCGCCCGAGCCTTCAACAAAACCGCCTAACTGCTTGATGCGATTGGCCAACTGTTGCGCATGTCCCAACTCGGCGGTAATGTCGGCGGCCAGCGACTTCTTGATTTCCTCAGCACGCACGCCGTCGGGGTTCGTGCTGTTGGCGATGTAGTTCAACACCGTCTCAAGTTCCAT
>JAYTAU010000396.1:0-9528 GCA_043737375.1 Planctomycetia bacterium | reverse complement strand
ACACGACGATAGCAAACGCTTAACGCGAGTGACACGAGCATCAGCGAGAAATAGGGCACCGTGGTGCGGTCGACTCGGAGTAATAGAATATTCCTGTAGTTCGGCATTTCGGAAGGGAAATAATGTCTACCACCTTCGAGCCCCGCAAAGCTGCCGATAAAGCAGCCGACCTGCATCCACAGCAACACGATCGTCGCACCCTTGATGCGGATATCCGACCGCACGGCAGACAGCAATTCACACGCAATAAATGCCCACATAATCACGACCGCGGGCCACCCGAATATTCGACTCGACGTCGCATAGCCCTCGCCCTCGCGATATTCGATCGAGTTCGATTGAGTCGCGACACTCAGCGTCAATATCATGGTCAGTACAAGATGCGCGCAGATCAAGCCGCCGCGCAATCTCGCCAATTGCGAATCCGTCAAGCGCGGTGGCACAGGAGTTCTTAAGCTTTCGTAGAGCATGCTTCTCAGCCGGCCGAAGTGGTTTCCGCCCGCAACGCTTCCATCGTATCACGCGCGGTGCGAAACGCGGTGCTCGCCGGCAACTCGGCCAGTTCGCCCACGCGCGTGATCTCATCTTTCAAAACTAGGTCGTGCAATGTTTCGGCCAACAGTGCCTCGCGTTCGACATAAAACCGCGAGTAAATCTTTCCCAGCAGTTTGCTGACCGCCATGCCTGCGGCGTTCGAGCCGCCGGCGCTCAAAATTCCTTCGGCTCCGACGGTCGTAGCCGCGGCGACAAAAATATCGCCGACCACGCTGATCGCATGACTCGTCATGGCTTCGGCGACCCCCGCGCCGGCGACCCCGCAGCCGATGGTAATCACCGGGCGGACCACGGCCGTGGCAATCAGGGTGCGCGTGATCAGCTTGACCAGCCGTGGATTCTCGCGCTCGAACGTGTCGAGCTCGGTGCGCATGAAGCCGCGAAAACTCTCGGTCAGCAGCGGCATGGCCGTGTGCCGGGTCTTCAGTTCGTCGAACAGCTTTTGGCGATCGAGACCGGTCAAAGCCCGACCGAGCGCCGCGCTTAGAATATCGTTGCCGCCGCGTCGCACGCTGTCGAGCTGGTCAAGAAACTCGGCCATCGTCGTGCGCAGCGTGTCGTACTCTTGCTCCTTGAACTTCTCGATTTCTTCCGCCGGGTCGGCTTTGGTCCAGCGCAACATGAGGCTGCTCACCGCGGTATAGAAACCATTCACGGCGCGATCGAGTCGCGTCCGTCGCCCTTCGAGCCAGCGCCAAATTTCGTCCCACATCAATTGCCGCGGTACCTGCGGCAGATCGGTGATCCGCCGGCGCAAATCGCGCGACAGAATATCGCGCGCCGCGCGGTACTCGTTGCTCTTGCGCTCGACGGCCGACAGGTAAGCCGGTACGCCGTCGCTCGGATTCAACACTCCGCGCAAGCTGCCGCGGAACGAACGAATTTTGATCGCATCGAATTGCAACTCGGCCAGGTCGGCGCGCGGCGCGGTCGCGCCGCTCGATAGTGCGTAAAACGGCAGCCGTGTTTCTTCGGCCGCTTCGAAGTCCCACGGCGCCGCATACACATGCAATGCGCGCACGCCGGTCTCGGCCGCAAACGTGCGTAACCAACCTTCACACAAGTCGCGCTGTCGCGGCCAATGCACCATGTTGAAGACCACGAGCACGGTTTTATCGACCGCGGCTGCCGCTTGAAAAAACTCGCGAATCGCCGCGTCGTTGTACTTTTGCTGCGTCAGCACGCAGACCAACACATCAGCCGCATGACGCACCAGCTCGGCACGCCGCCAGTTGTCGCGCAGCGTGCCATCGACGTCGGGCGTGTCGAACAACAACAATCGCGCCGGCTGAGTGCCCGCCGGATCCTCGCGCACGAACAACAGGTTGTCGGGTCCGTCGCCCAGCGGGTCGTTCTCGTCGGTCCACGTGCGAATTTCGAAATCGGGAAAGACCGCGGTCAAGTCATGCCGCGCGAGAAACCCGCGCGGCACACTGCAAACGGGGTGCTTGGTCTGCGTCGCGTTGGCATGGGTGCGACTGCTGCGCGTGCCGGCCAAGTGGTTGAAGATGACGCTCTTGCCGGTGTTGGTGCCGCCGGTTACGGCGACAATTAGATACGGCTCTTGCTCCAGTTGCGGCAACAGCTTTTGAAACAGGCTGCCGTGCCATGCGGAGGCATTGGAGGAGGCCAGCCCCATTTCGATGGTCGGTCGTTCGAGATTCTTAACCGCATCGGCCAACTGCCGCACGCGAATGACCCATGAGCGATAGTCGTCGTGCGGCATGAACTGGCGAGCGCTAGCAGAGAACGAATTGGTCGATCGATCTTGCTAGTGTACTTTGCGAACCGTGCGATGAGAAAGACGGTCAGTGACTTATTGCCCAGCCGCCGAATTTTGAACAGGAGGGAACAGAGGAAACGGAGGAGTGGCAAAAGCTCCAAATTTAGTAGTACGAGTCGCACTGATCCAGCCAAAACGAATGCAAGACTTTGTTAATTGTAATGTTGCTCGGCCATTTTTCCTTTAAGGCGGTGACTCAATTAAGGGGGTGACTCAATCTCGGTTGCCTCTGTTTCCTTCTGTTCGAACTTCTTTTCGATTTTACGCGTCGTTACTCGTCGTCCCGTTATGTGTTGCTTGCCACCAAGCACGAAACGACATCTCTAAAAAGCCGGCTAGCATAAAGCCGACGAAGCCCGCGATCATGGCCGAACTGCAGGTGCCGACGGCCCAACCCGAAAGGCTGACATGCGTCAGTCGGCTAAGCAGCAGTCCGCCGATCATCGCGCCAAATCCGGCGGACATGCCAACGGTTACAAAGATGAAACGACCCAACGCGGTTCGCTCGCGCAAACGTGCCGCGGGCAACTGCGGACGAACGCTCGCGAGATCAGTTGTTTTGGTCGCTGCCTGGGGCAATCGCGCAATTTCATCGGATGTGTCGACCGCCCGCCGATCGCGCAGTTGGGTGCCCAACATGTTGCCCAGCACATGGGCGATGGCCAGTAGCGCGAACATCGAGAACGCCAGCAAACCGCCTACGCTGATACTGCGGAGCAGGGCAAAGCAGATTCCCAACGCAGCCACGCTCCACAGCAATGTGCCGAGGTGGAACTGGGCGAATCGCGAAATTTGTAGCGGCGCCGGCATTGCGATGGAGAGCCGAACGGTTTTTAGTGTCGTCTCCCTCCGCGTGGAGAACCATCCCGGCAGTATAGTCTTAACGCTCGGCATGGAGAAACATTCGAGAGTGTCGTCTGCACATTCCGCGTGGAGAATTACTTCGCGCCGGTGAGATGACTACCCTGAGCGAGGTGACTAAACTAAAAAATTCGTTCGATCCAATGTCGATCCATTCGCCCACGCGGCAAGATTTGTCGATTGTAACGATTGCTCCACGCAACTTCTCCGTTGGTAACGGTCGTAAAAAGCTAGCACGCACCTGATTCTTAACGGTTGTCGCGCAAGCCTATTGCGACATTTTTCCGACCGAGTAAATTCGATCATTGAGGACGCGCCCAACGGAGTGATTTCGTGCGAGTCCGCTGACCGCCTGCCGAGAAAGTAAATCGCCGATGTCCACCGTTCGCCCGCCGCGTCCCGACGAAGTCGAGCAACTCTTGCGCAACGCGCAGTTGCGTGACGACTTGGAACCGTTCTTCGACGAGTCGATCGAGAAGCTCAACTCGCACGAATTGCCCACGCCGGTCGAAAACGAGCTCTTGGCGTCGATGTTGGCTTGGGAGCGGGCCCCCGTGCTGCCGATCGCACAGTGGTTCTCGCCCGAGTTGGTAATCCCCGCGCCTGAGGAACTCACCGATCGGCAATTGCACGATCAACTGTGGGCTACGGTCGATCAGCTTTTTGCCAAGCGGATCGTGTTGGACTTCACCGATCATTTGTCCGACCGACAACTCTACACGTTGATCTATCGCGACATTTTGCCGTCGCTGGAAAAGAAGATCGAGAACCCGCGCAACTATTTGCAATGGGATTGCTCGGACGCCGGTAACGACGAGGATGTTTGGTTACGGTTTTATGCCAATGATGAAGACCGCGATTTGTGGCAATCGGAAACGCACGGCGAACTGCCGCTCAAGGAGTTGCCGCCGTTCCCTAGGCAGTTGCCGCGCGAACCGGGGTAGGAAGAGCGAGAGACGAGCAGCGAGGGGTGAGCTAATGCGAAGGGGTCTGCGATCGGGAGTCGCGGATCAGGGGTCAGGGGAGGACAGGCAAAGTCCAGAGTGATGCTTAGCGGTGCGGCCAGCGGCCCACTTTTGATGAGTGCGGAGTACGGAGTTGGTAGTGCGGAATCAAAACGTTGGTGCTTGCTCTTCAATCCTCGCTGCTCACCGCTTTGCCCTTGCTCACCGCATATCCTTAAACGTAATGTTTCCCGGTCGCGGGTCTAAATAATATATCAAATACCCTTCGAGCGTTTGCAGCAGCGACTTCACCGCCGGCCAGTTGTGCTCGAACTCTTCGAGTCCCTTTTGATCGACCGCCTCCAGCACTTCGTCCGAAAAGTCGGGCGAGCTATTCAACCGGACTTTTGCGAAGTCGATGATGTACGGCGGGTCTTGCATT
The DNA here is from genome assembly GCA_043737375.1 of Planctomycetia bacterium. Taxonomy (GTDB): domain Bacteria; phylum Planctomycetota; class Planctomycetia; order Pirellulales; family JALHPA01; genus JAWXCH01. The sequence continues at coordinate 4,943 of JAYTAU010000396.1, read as the reverse complement.
ATTTCCATCTCGACAATCATCAGTTCATCGTCGGACCCGACAAGCTCCGGTACCCAAAACCCGTCGATCTGTTCGGTGAGCCCCCATTCTTTGAATCGCAAATACGTATCGCGTTCGTTGTAGTAGCCGCGTTCGTGGTTCAACACTTTGATGGCGGTCTTACTGAATGTTTCCCAGACGTTTCCATCTGTACCGCCGCCCAAAAATCGTTTAATCTTTAGTCGGCCTGCTGAAAGTTCCACATAGCGGTCGAGTCGCTCCTGGGAGTTTAATTCTGTCATGGGGATTCATCGAGAAGGCGGTTACTCAGCCACTGTCGAGGGCTTCCTGCTCGTCGGCGATACTCGGTTCCGTCTCGCCAAAACGAACCACGAAAAATTTATCCTCTCAGAACCTTGCGAACTGCCGCCCGGTACGGAAGCAGCTTTCGAGATTATCGTCGATGGCGACGTGGATACTACCCGTATTACATTGCCCGACGGGATTGTGCTGGGCCAGGGTTACGTGCGCTACGAGAACAATCTCGTGCCGTTTTAATTTCTCGTAGGTCAGCCTTTCTGTCGGAAAATGTGCCCGGCGTTTTCGGCAGCGGTTACTCGCGGATCTTGCCAGGATATATCATGGACTTCGGGACTATCCCTATACCGGCTGGGACTTTATTCTTATCGCGATTTTCTTGCAACGAACCGACGACAATGATATAAACCAGTGTCGATTGGTGGATACCCTCGCGACGTTTTCGTTTGGGACTCGGCCCCACGACCTCCCGCCGCCTAGATTGCACCCACCTCGGTTTCTTTCCACAGGTTCGCATGTTCATGTTGCCGATGTTGCGCATCACGTTTCGAGCCATTGTATGTACGCTGATTGCTTGCACGCTGATAAACGTCGCGACACCTGCATTCGCCGAAGAACCGAAGCTCGACAATGCATTGGCCGTAGTTGATACAGCAGGCAATCCCCCGGCAAAGCCGGGGGCTGAGTCAGCTAGCGGCGCGATCGCCACACCGTTGATTGTTACACTGTCGAACGCGAACGAAATTGCACCCCCGTCGTTTACCAACGACGTTGTTCCGCTGCTGACTCGCCTGGGCTGTAACCAAGGTGCTTGTCACGGCAAGAACGAAGGTCGCAACGGCTTCAAGCTTTCGTTGCGCGGATATGCGCCCGAGTGGGACTTCGAACGGCTGGCGCGCGAGAGCCGATCGCGCCGCGTGAACTTGGCCTATCCCGAACAAAGCCTGCTTTTGCGAAAGGCGCTCGGCGAATCGCCGCACGGCGGCGGTAAATTGCTCGCCGCCGACAGCCCCGAGCATCGCTTGCTGTTGGATTGGATTCGTGCCGGCGCGTCCGGTCCGACGGGCAAGGAGCCGCGTGTCGATAAGTTGGAGCTCTCGCCGGGCGGTCTGACTTTGAAACCTGAGCAACAACAGCAACTCGCGGTGCATGCGACCTACAGCGATGGCACGCGTCGCGATGTGACTTGGCTTACGCAGTTCTTCACCAACGACGCCACGGTACTCGATGTCACGCCCGCCGGCATGATGCGGGCCGTGCGTCATGGCGAGACGGCCGTTCGTGCCCATTTTCATGGCCAGGTCGCCATCGCCATTGCGACGATTCCCTACGATCAGCCGATCGACGCCGGCCAAATCTCACAGCGCAATAACTTTATCGACGAGCATGTGTTCAGTAAGCTCGCGGCGCTGCGCATTCCACCATCGGGCCTGACCAGCGACGAGCAGTTCGTGCGTCGCGTTTACCTGGATGCGATCGGCACGTTGCCAACCGCTGATGAAGTTCGCGCGTTTACCGCCGACACGGCTGCCGACAAGCGTGTGAAGCTGATTGATGCACTGTTGGAGCGGCCCGAGTACGCGGACTATCGGACTTTGCAACTTGGAGATCTGTTGCAAAATCGTCGCGAGCGAGATCATGATGTGCGAGGCACCAAAGAGGTGCGATCGATGCACGCCTGGCTGCGCGATCAGGTCGCCAAGAACCGCCCCTGGAACGAACTTGCCCGCGACGTGCTGACTGCGACGGGCAATACTACCGAGCATCCCGAGATCGGGTACTTTGTCGTTACCGTCGGAGAACAACAAGATGCCGACAAGTCTGAAGTCGTGGCGAGCGTCGCTCAAGCATTTTTGGGAACGCGCATCGGCTGTGCCCAGTGCCACAACCACCCGTTGGAGAAATACACGCAGGACGACTATTACCACTTTGCCGCCTACTTCAGTTCCCTCAAGCTCAAGCGCGAGGATAGCAAGAAGGGCGCGACCCAACTGTCGATCGCACCCCTAAAAGACGGCCGCAAAAAAGTCGGCGTCCATCAGCCGCGAACCGGAAAATTCATGGAGCCGCAGTCGCTCGACGGCGCTCCTTGCGAATTGCAACCCAACGATGACCCGCGCGCCAAGCTGGCGACCTGGATGATCGATCCTAAGAACGACGCTTTTGCCGGCGCGATGGTCAATCGCATCTGGCGGCATTATCTGGGCGTGGGGCTGGTCGAACCGGTCGACGACCTGCGCGCCAGTAACCCGCCCAGCAATCCTGAACTGTGGAAGGCTCTGGTCGGCGAGTTTGTGTCGCACAATTACGACATGAAACACCTGACGCGAGTGATCCTCAACTCACGCGCGTATCAACTCAGCTCGGCGACGGTGCCTGCGAATGTCGTAGTACAGCCGACCGATGATGCTAAAACTGCCGGCAACGCCGGTCCTTCGAATTCGACCGACACTCGCTTTTATTCTCACTACTATGCCCGACGGATGCCGGCCGAAGTGCTGTTGGACGCCATCTGTCAGACGACCGGCCGACCCGAGACGTTTTCCGGCTTTCCGGAAGGTGTGCGATCAATCCAATTGCCGGAACCAGGGCTCGATTCGTACTTCTTATCGCAGTTCGGCCGCTCAGATCGGGTGACAGCGTGTGCCTGTGAACGTCGCGGGGAAGTGACGATTCCGCAACTGCTGCAACTGCAAAACGGAGAAGGATTGAACCGTAAGATTGCGCATGGCGAAGGATATTTGGCGCGATTGATGAAAGCGAAAACAGAAAACCAGCCGGAAGCTGCATCGGGCAGCGCTAATCAACAAATCGTGCAGGAATTGTTTATTACAACATTCGCCCGCGCGCCAACCAGCGACGAGTACTCGAAGATCGAAAACGCGCTATCCGGCGCAAACGCGGGTACGGGCGAGAACCGCGACGATGTACTGCGCGACCTATTTTGGGCGTTAATCAATAGCAAAGAGTTTGTGTTCAACAGATAGGGGTGAGCAGCGAGGATCGAGCATCCGGCATTGATGCTTCCCACTCCGCATTCCGCACTTTCCTGACCCCGACCCAAATCCCCGATCCCTTCGCTCGTCCCTCATCGCTCCCTCATCCCTCGATCCTCACCCCCTTCTGCTCTCATGCTCGATATTCAACTCGGCCGCCGCTCGCAGACCAGCTCGACCACCTGCAACGGCGCGACACGGCGTGACTTCTTGCGCGTCGGCGGACTGGGCTTCGGGTGCTTGGGCGTCGGGGGCCTGTCGCTGGCAGACATGCTGCGTATGCAAGCTCATGCGGCCGAACGGAAGACCAGCGATGATGGTAACGCCGACAAACCGTCGGGCAAGCCGGCCCGTGCCAAAAGCGTGTTGCTGGTTTACTTAGGCGGGGGCCTGTCGCATCACGACACCTTCGATCTCAAGCCCGATGCCCCTTCGGAAATTCGCGGCAAGTACTCGAGCATCGGCAGCAGCGTGACCGGATTGCGGGTCGGCGAACTGCTGCCGCAGATGGCCAAGACCATGCACAAGCTGACGCTCGTTCGCTCGGGCGCGCACAACAACGACCATCACGAGACCGCCACCAACTGGGTCCTCTCGGGCCGTTTCGGTTCGCCGTTTGGCGACTACCCGGCGATCGGTGCCGTGGTCTCGAATCAGCTCGGCTTCCGCGGCGTGTTGCCGCCGTACATGGCGATTCCCAAAAATCCGTCGTTCACCTGGGAGCTCGGCAAGAGTGCGTTTTTGGGCGGGCGGTATGAGTCGTTCTCAACCGGCGATCCGAACTCGCAAAACTACAAGGTCCGCGACGTTGCCCCGGTCGAACAGTTCACCGCCAAGCGCGCCGAGCGACGCGAATCGCTGCTGGCCGCGGTCGATGGCCTGGCGCGCCAAGTCCAAGGCAACGATCAAATTGCGACCTACGACGAGTTTCGCCAGCGCGCCGCCAACATGGTCCTCAGTAACGACGCGCAAGGCGCGTTCGCCATCGAGAAAGAAAAAGACGCTTTGCGCGAACGGTACGGTCGCAACACGTTCGGTCAGAGTTGCCTCTTGGCCCGACGTCTTATCGAAGGGGGCGTGCGATTCGTCACCGTGAACTACGGCGGCTGGGATCATCATGCGAAGATTTTCGAAGGGCTTGATAAAAAACTGCCCGAGTTCGATACCGGCTTCTCGGCCCTGCTGGATGACATGGACGAGCGCGGACTACTTGCCGACACGCTGGTCGTAGCGATGGGCGAATTCGGCCGCACCCCCAAAATCAACAAAGATGCCGGTCGCGACCATTGGGGCCCGGCGGCCTCGATGCTATTTGCCGGTGCCGGCGTGTCCCGCGGTAAAATCATCGGCGCGACCGACCGCGAAGGGGGTCGCGTAACCGAGCGACCGATTGCTCCGGCCGATGTCGCGTTTACGGTGCTCGAATCACTGGGGGTCGACCCGCACAATGAACTAGTCACGCCCGACGGCCGGCCGATCCCGATTCTGGATCAGGGCAGTTTCGTGAAAGATCTGTTTGCGTAAATCTAGCAATCATTTTTTATTTGCGATTGATGCTTCGCGGCGCGGCCACCGGCCCGCCGGCTTATTAAAGTTGATATATAAGCTCGCCGTGCAGACAACGATCCGATCGAATAAACGCAAACGCCG
>JAYTAU010000395.1:0-3890 GCA_043737375.1 Planctomycetia bacterium | reverse complement strand
ACGGCGAGTTGCTGCAAGCGACCGATCTGTATCGCGCGGCATTGGCGGCCGGCGGGCCGAACGCGGCAGTCTCGTTTGCATTGGCCGAAGTGCTGTATCGCTTGGGCGACACCTCGGCTGCGCGCGAACGCTACTACATCGCCATCGAGCTCGACGAAGACTACGTCGAAGCCCGCGCCAACTTAGGTTGTTTGTTGGCTGAGCTCGGTCAGTTGGATTTGGCCGTTGCCGCGTTCGAGGGCGCGCTGCTGTATCACCAAGACTACGCCGATGTACATTACCATTTAGCTAATACACTGCATGAACTTAACCGCAGCGAAGAAGCGGATGTGCATTGGCGGGCGTTTTTGCAATTGGCACCCGACAGCCCCTGGGCTGCCGAAGCGAGAATGTTGCTTTCGCAGGCCAACGACTCCCAGTGATTTATACAGATCGCGAAAGGTCGAAAGAACGAATAGTCGAAAGCCGCCGATATTGGTGGATCTCGACTACTTTGTCGTTACGTCGGTGTGACGCAAAATCGTCGATCGGCCACTCAACCGCTGCTAGCTCGCCACGCTGTCGCTCGTCGCTGCGCTCGTGCCCATGAATGTAGGGTTCGCTGCAAATCATTCACTGCCATGCGATTAAGCGCAGCGGCGGGCTTTGCAAATGCTTTTCGATGCTTTATCTTACTGAATGTTAATTTAGGTTGCCGCAACCGTGCTGCCGGTCGTCGAAACGACGATTCCTGGCGGTGTGCGCAGGCACCGGCCCGGTGACAATAAGTTATGAGTGACATTCTGTTCGCCTACGACCGTGTGAACGCGACGACTTGGGTTTACCTGTCGTCGTTGTTGACCATCGGCCTGTTCTTCAAGTTCAGCCGAGTCTGGAGCGTTCGCAATCTCGATCTATTGGGACTCATACTGCTGGCGCCGGGGCTGTTATGCGTGGAATGGGGCCGCGAAAATCAAAGCGGCAGCATTGAGCAGCTCGGTTATATCTGGCTGTTTTCAACCGGCGGATTTTTTCTGATCCGGATGCTGATCGACCCGTTGATGGTCCGTCGCCCGCTGCTTGAGCCCAACTTATCGGTTGGTGGGCTGACGTTTTTGGGAATTTCGCTGTTCTTGTTTTTGATGGCGAACGTCGTCACCAGCCCGCCCGACCGCGATGACCTGGTCGCGGCATCCGGCACATCGCAAAGCGCGTCGGACGATCCCGATGAACGCATGCAGCTTTCGAAAGAACGATTTGCGCGCCAGGGTCCGGGATATGCCCTGCTACAGGTGATTCCGAGCTTTTCGACGCGCATTTTTGTACCCGAGGGAGAAGAAACGCTCGTTCCGGCCAAACCCAACAAGAAGTTTCGCAATTCCGAGGATTCAAAAAAATCCGAAGCATCCGCGACGGCCGCGGAGGGATCGGCTGAGAAACCCGCCGAGCGGAACAAAGTTAATTTACGTCACTCGGCAACTGCCCGTACGATGGCCATTTTGTCGCACTTGGCGATCGTGATTGGCATGGTGGTGATCGGCTATCGACACTTTGACAACATCAAGACGGGCATCGCAGCGGCGGTGCTGTACCTGCTGTTACCGTATACCGCGCTGATGACGGGTCGAGTGACGCATGTGCTGCCCGCGGCGTTGTTGGTGTGGGCGATTCAGTGTTATCGCCGGCCGCTGATCTCCGGCATGTTGATGGGGCTGGCCATCGGCTCGGCTTTCTACCCGATCTTTTTACTACCACTGTGGATCGCGTTTTATTGGCAGCGCGGGCTTGTGCGATTTTTGGCAGGCGTGCTGAGCATGTTGAGTGTGCTGGCCCTTGCGTTGTATATCAACGCCGAAGACTACTTTGAGTTCGTCACCCAAATACGATATATGTTTGGTTTCATCAATTTCACGGATAATCCGATCGGTTTTTGGGATCGAGAATTCAATGATCCCGTGTATCGGTACCCAGTGCTGGCTGCATTTTTTGCGATGTGCGGAACACTGGCCATTTGGCCGGCGCAGAAAAATCTCGGCACCTTGCTGAGCTGTTCGGCCGCGGTGATGTTGGGCACACAATTCTGGAATGCCTACGGCGGCGGGCTGTACATGGCCTGGTATCTGCCGCTGTTGTTGCTGACGATCTTCCGCCCGAATTTGGAGGATCGCGTGGCGCTTTCGGTCCTGGGCGAATGGAAGCCGAAGCGGCGTTTGCAAATCGCTGCGGTAGAACGCGCGGCGTAAAGATTATCTCACCGTAGGTCGGAATTTATTCCGACTTGCTTGCACTTACTTTGTATCGATTTTCGACGTTCGCTAGAAAAGCCGGAATATATTCCGGCCTACGGAAGGTGGCAAAAGCCGGAATGGATTCCGGCCTACGGAAGGTGGCAATAGCCGGAATATATTTCATCCTACTATAGCCCGCCGGGGTTCACGCCCACGTCGATAATGCTGCAACCGACTACGGGATTGAGCCCTAGCGACTCGGCTCGTTTGATTACCTCGTCGTTGTACGTACCAGGGTTGAGAAATAGCTCGTCGCAGCCGCGCAAGGCAATTTGTTCGAGCATGTTCAGCACGAGCGACGGTCGCAAATACATCGTCACGCGATTCAAATGCCCCGGCACGTCGGCCAACGATGTATAAACGGATTCTCCCCCGACCGTATTGGTTCCAATCGCTTTCGCTACGGCAGCAGCCGTGGCAATGGCATAACATCGATAACCGGCCATCTGATGGGCACGCAGCGATTTGTTGGCCCATTTGGTTGGGTTGAGTACATCTCCGACTATGGCGCAAGTTTTAGGGGTTGGCATCGCTGCCTCGGATTGCCGTGAAAAAATATTCTTAGAATGCCAAGACTGGATCGCGATAATCGCTGTTCTACACTTCGGTGTTATATAGAATTAGAGCCATTGTTATGCGATACGTCTAATTTTGTACCGTAAATGCTGAGCAACGATCATGCCGCGAAGTGCATAATCGTTGTGGTCGCGGGTTACTCAGGCCATTCGATTGCATGCTCGAGTTGCGGTTTCTGGGCTGCCATCGACAACACAACCGTCGGCAGGCTCACTCCGAACTCGGGATGGTAGCTCGCCGGAAGCTGATACATTTTTGCACCGACGGTCGAGACGTGGATCGAGTGGCCGGCGACTTGAAACTTGACGGATTGTACGAACTTTGCCGATGGATCCGCAGGTGGCTCCAGCAAGCTCATCGCGGCGGCCGGCGACAAGTGTACGCGCGCCTCGGCCGAATCGTAACGCCCTTCGAGCTGATCTTTTACAATTAAATTGCCAGGGCCGATACACCAGTGGCGACGATGCAGCACCCGACCGGGTAATCGTCGATAGCCGTCATGCTCGCAAGATATTTCGTAGGTGTTGGGTCTCGTCTCGTCGATTCGTAAATTCATTGGATAAGCACGGCGCGCGACGCGAAAGCCGCTCCAGACTTCCGAGGAATTCTGTCCGTCGACGACAACCGTGTTGTGCGTTGCCGTGCCGCGCTGACGCAACCGTTCGTCCGACAGCCCATAGCACGACGTGCCCGAGTTGACGATGGCGCGTTGCCCGAACAACGACAGCTCATAACTCAGCGTGTCGGCATGCGCATGGCCGGGCAGATAGTCCGGCCCCACGCGCGCCGCATCGACGATCAACACGGCCGTCGCGGTTTGTACGCGAACATAGCCGCTGTCGGCCAGATGGGTCAGCCTATCGCGCGAACCGGCAATCACCGGCAGTCCCAGTCGAGTTGCATAGGCTGTCAGTTCATGCGGCGACGGTGCAATGCCCATCGCAGCGTCGTTAAACAGCGAGATTTCTCCATCGGGGTGCGTCATGGTCTGCAGCCAGTGTCGCATCCGCGAAATCGGCTCAACCAATGCATCGCCGCAAACGTTTG
>JAYTAU010000394.1:0-23923 GCA_043737375.1 Planctomycetia bacterium | reverse complement strand
TTTCGAAGGGCCAGCATCTTTTGAAGGCAAAGGCAGGGATGGAGCAAACCGGCGGAAGCCCGGCAAACGACCCGGCCTGTGGTCAGCGGCTGTATTTCGCTAAAGAGGGTTCGCCAAGAGCGACCGCTGACAACAATCTATTGTACTGAGACGAAACCGAGTGTCAAACATGTCGGCAGCGGGCCGAACAGGACGGAAGTGTCGATTTTGCGGGTAAATAAAGCCCCCAGCCGATCCAAAGCAAGTCGAATGGGATAAGCCACGGAGGACATTTGCCGGCAACAGAATGCCGGAAAGATTTAGCCGCGAATGGATACGAATGGACGCAAATCAAAAATTTGAGAGCGGATAAACAGAGTCGTTCAGGCAGGGGATATTCGATTGCTACGCGCATTGTAAAACGGAATAAATTCCGTTCTACGATGGCCCTCACCGAAGCGTTCCTCGCTGCTTCTCCCCAAAGGGAGAGGAGTTAATTGCACGCCACGCGTCGTCCGGGGATATCCATCGCCGGCTTTACAACCCTGATTCCCGACTCCTGATCCCCGTCCCCCTTGCCTCAGTCGATCGCTCGCGCGCCGGCGATCAAGTTGATGAACTCCTTGTTCGACTTGAACTTCGCTAGGCGTGCCGTCAGTTGCTCCATCGCGTCGACGTGGTGCATGCTGCTCAAAGTCCGACGCAGCATCGTGACCGCGTGCAGCGTGTCAGGCTCCAGCAGTTTCTCTTCGCGGCGAGTGCCCGACTGGCTGATGTCGATAGCCGGAAACACGCGGCGATCGGACAGCTTGCGGTCGAGTACCAGTTCCATGTTGCCGGTCCCTTTGAACTCCTGAAAAATCAGTTCGTCCATCCGGCTGCCGGTATCGATCAACGCGGTCGCCACAATGGTCAGCGAGCCCCCTTCTTCGAACACGCGCGCCGTGGCGAACAGTTTTTTCGGAATGTCGAGCGCCTTGATGTCGACACCGCCCGACATCGTGCGGCCAGTGTTACCGACCCACTTGTTGAACGCGCGAGCCATGCGGGTGATCGAATCCATCAACAAGAAAACGTCTTTGCCCATCTCGGCCAAGCGCTTGCAGCGTTCGACGACCAGTTGCGAGAGTCGCACGTGGCTTTCGACATCGCGATCCAGGCTGCTGGCGATTACGTCGCCTTTGACCGTGCGCTTCATGTCGGTGACTTCTTCGGGACGTTCGTCGACCAGCAACATCACCAGATTGATATCGGGATAATTGGTCGAGATCGCCTGGCTGACATGTTGCAACAAAATGGTCTTGCCGGTGCGCGGCGGAGCCACGATCAGCGCGCGTTGACCCTTGCCCAACGGTGTGAGCATGTCCATCACGCGCGTCGTCAGCGGTTGCTGCCCGGTCTCAAGCCGGAGCCAACTTTCAGGGTTGATCGGTGTGAGCTGATCAAACGATTTGACGTTGACGTAATCCTCGGGCTTCATGCCATCGACGTCGAGGATTTCTTTGAGTCGCGGACCCGTTTGCTTGCGACCGGGTTGGACCATGCCTGAAAGCATTACCCCTTCACGGAGCCGAAACTTTTCGATCATCGTTCCGGGAACGAAAGGATCGGTTCGTTCGCGCTGATAATTATTTTGATTGCTGCGGAGAAACCCATAGCCGTTGGGGTGCAGCTCAAGAACGCCGCGGCCTTCTTCGAGCGGCAGCGGCTCGCCGTTTTCGCCGACGGGTTCGACGTCACTATAGGGACGACCGACCGGTTCGTTGCTGCTGCTGAAGCGACGCGGGCCGCCTCCTCCGCTACCACCCCCACGTCCGCGATGCCGACCGTTGGATTGGCCGCCACCGCCTCCGCCGTGGCCGCCCCCACCGCCCCCTCGGCCATAACCGCCACCACCACCGCCGCCACCTCCGCCGTGACCACCCCCGCCGCCGCCATGTCCTTCACCACCGCCATGCGGACCGGCACCACGCGGGCCGCGCGAGCGACCTTTTTTCCTCTTACCCATAGCTCACCTAGAAAGCTGCTCCGGCACCGGCGCAAACGCACGCGCGGGCTCGGAAAGCAGAAACTCCAAAAATGTCCAAGCACGAAAACGACAGTCGACCTGCCGTATCGCTTGAAACGACCCTCACGCTCTGGTACCCGATGTACCAAAAATGGATTGAACGCCTACAGACAGCGCCAAAAGAACCCCTGGGCACGGATGCCGAACTCCAGAAAACCAGGAACCTCCCGGTTTTCGGTCAATGCACCGCGTGGCTGATTGTCCTGCTCTCGACGCGCCACCGATTCGCAAGCCGCATCGACCAAACCGGCCGAGGGCAAATCGAAATCGAGGGGCAACACGCGGGCCATGCACGCTGCAAAAACGATGCTGCAACTTGCAAAACCACACTGGCAATCGGAGCAGGAAACACGTCCAGAAGCGTCTATGTTTCCTCGAGCCGCTCCATTTCCTGGAGCAACCCCATTCCTGAAACAGCGATTGGTAGCAAAAATTGCAGCCGCTAAGGTTGCAATCCAGCATCAACCAAAGGCTCTAACCCTAAATCGTCTTTCCAGCAGAATAAACCTTTACAGCCACGAAAATCTCGGGCGAAAGTGTTTGTAACCGACTGGGAATTGACCTCGAACATCACCAAGGTCCGGCCGAAGATTCCGCCACGGCCAATAACGCCTAACTGAGAGGCAGAACTTAAACTGTTGGTATCTTAACTATACGTCGGTGGATGTCAAGAGAATCATTTAGCCCAGGTGGGTTAATCTGCGCGGTTTTTTGGAAACAGGGTAGTTTATCCATGATTTTGAGGGTCGTGCGGGTCGTCAGCCCCCGGCTTCGCCGGGATCCTCGTTCCACCACTCTGCGTAATCTCCTCGTTTCCACGCTCTGCGTGGTAACGTTTTCGCCGGACGCTCCGCGTCCCCGTGTTGTAAATCAAGCAGATTATTGCCGGTCGTGCCGCGTAGCGGCGGGCAGAAGAGTTCCCACGGAGACCGTGGGAACTAGAGAGAATGACTGTCCACCGGGGGCTGAGACGCCAGCACCATCCGGTTTTTATGCATTTTGTGCATTCTTGGCCTAACCGGCAGCTTTGACCAAAACTTTACAACCCGCACGGCCGATGAAATGTTCGGGCGCGTAGTGCGCCGACTTTCAGTCCCCATCAAAATCCGACCGCGAGGTTGCACGCTAATGCGAGCGACGCAAATACGAGCAATCATGATGGTAGCCGGCTTAATGCTGGCCACCGGTACCCAGGCCGCCGATTCACTCGATTGGCAACCCAACCTGGATGCCGCCAAACGCAAAGCCCAGCAGACCAATCGCATGGTGCTGTTGCATTTTTGGGGGCCTTCGTGTGCCCCGTGCGTCAAGGTTGAAGCCGAAGTATTCAGCAAACCTGCCGTGAAAAAGGCGATCGAATCGCATTTTGTCCCGGTCAAAATGAATACCGACGAATTTCCGGCGGCTGTACAGTTGTACGGCGTCGATCGGATTCCGATGGATGTCATCATTGCGCCGACCGGAGACGTCGTCGGCAAGATGAAAAGTCCGTTGGATCCCGATCAGTATCTGCTGGAACTGTGTAAGCAATCGGGGCTGCCGCCGCTGGCGATCGCTAGCGCCCTGAAGAACCCGGCTTTGGCCGAACAAGCCATGTCAAAAACTCAGCCCGACCTACCGGCTGCTTCCGGCGGGGCGATGTTGGCAGGCTATGCTGGTCAGCCCGCTGGCGGCAATAATTTTGGGGCCGCGAACAGCGGGCTGCCTGCCTATGGTGCCAAGATATCCTCCGCCATGCCGAATGGTGCTTTGCAGAATGGTAATCAGCCCAACGGCGGGGCGACCAGCTACGGCAGCAATCCGGTTGGTGGTACCGCTAACCCAGCTGGCCAAGCGTTTGTGGGCTCGGCTTATGGTCAACTACCGGCCAGTCCGGCGAGCATCGATCGCAGCTCGCCCTGGAACCCGACCAGTGCCGCCAGCCCACCCCATGTACAACAAGTCAACAACAATTATGCCGAACCTGGCGCGATGGGCCAAGGGCACCAACCCGCGGCGGCTAACACGCCGGTCAGTACTCATGGGGGCGCTTATGGAAGTGCATACGGCGCAGGCTCCGGCGCGGCATACGGTGCCGCGCCGACCGCAACCGCTTCGCACACCGGTTCTGCCAACAACGTGGCGGGATCGGGTTACGGAGTTTCCGGCACCAGCCAGCAAGCGAACTTCGGAGCGACTGCCCCGAACTCGAACGCCTGGAACCAACCAAGCTCGGCCCAGCAGCCAGCCATCTCGCAACACCCGAACGCGAACACTCACGGGGGCTACACTGGACCGGGCGGTATGCATGCAACCGGTGCTGCAACAAATCCTGCCAACGGAATCGGCCCAGCGGGCAATGCGCCTGCCATGCAAATGGTGGCCGCGAGCGAAGCGCCGTCGGTCGGGCTCGAAGGCTTTTGTGCGGTCACGTTGGGCGAACAAAAACGCTGGGTCAAGGGCGACACGCGTTATGGTGCCATTCACCGCGGTCGCACTTACTTGTTTATGAGCGAGGCCGATCAGCAAAAGTTCTTGGCCTTGCCCGATCGATTCAGCCCGGCAATGTGTGGCAACGACCCGGTCATGGCATTCGATCAGGGGCAAAACATTACCGGCAAACGTGAGTACGGGGTGTTCTATCAGAACCGCGTTTACATGTTCGCCAATCCCGAAACGCAGGCCCAGTTCAAAAAGATGCCGCAGAAGTACGCGGCGGAAGTGCTGCAAGCGGAAGCCCCGCAGCGCGGCATGATGCGTTAGGAAGGGGCTGGTGATCAGGGAAAAACTGTGCATAGCCGCTCTCGGCACGAGAGCGTTGATTGAATTCGGAGTTGGACGTGCGCAGATAGACGTACACAGTAAACTTGAGTCGGATACGAACGGCGGCTGAGCGGTGCGGCTTTCGGGCCACTTCTCCAAAACCATTCGCTAATCACAAGCCCACCCATTGCAATGGGTGGGTTTTTTATGCGCCGCAACACACAAGTCAGAGCAATGTGCCAAGCAAGCAATGTGCCAAGTAACACCTTGTGCGAAGCTCAGTACTTCGACCGGGCTGACCAATTCGATCGGCCCGACTTGGCGGGCTGCGGATTATTGAGATGCTTGGTCGCCGGATCGATGTGCGAATTGTGCGCACCGAATAAACTCAGTTTGCGAATCCAAGCTTGTAGGACCGAGAACACTTTCATCGAAACCTCCGCTTGTATCGAAGCTCGATTCCCCCGTGCCCGAGCAGCCAGACTGCCTACCCTGCTATAGTGTTGATAACCGATGCGTGCATGTTTGCCAAACATTTTTCAATAAATTTTCCGGCACAAAACAACGGCTCAAGCTGATCGATGATCGTTGCCCCTTTTGCCGCCGCAGTCTTAAGGCCCGATTCGACAACCGCGCTTGCCGCCGTGGTGTTGACCCTGACGGGCCTGTTTCTGCTGAGGCGAGGCCCTGCGGTTCTGCGCGGCACCACGCTGCTGGCTCCCTGGACTTGGGCCGTTGCCGCGATCATCGCGATCGGCAGTGTCGAACTTATCTTGGCCGGCGGCTTCGATGCGCCGTTTCCTTGGGCCGATCATTTGCGATTTGTCGCGGCCACGCTGACGTTCGGTCCAATGATGGCTCAACTCGGGGCGAAGCGCCCGCAGAATCGCGCCTGGCAATTGATCGTGCTTTCGTTGGTGGGAATTGTCGCGCTGCCCGCCGTCGAAGCTTGGCTGCGCGACCGGCATGAATTCGACATGCACGCGGTACGATCGTGGTTTTTGTTGGTGCTGATTATTGTCGGCGTGATCAACAATCTGCCGACGCGCTTCGGCCGCTCGACACTGATATTCGGAGTCGCACAGTTGGCGTTGTTCTGGCCGCATTTGCCCTGGGGTGACGCGGCAGAAATTCGGCCGACCCCCTTATTCGGCCTAGGCCTGATCGATGTCGCGCTATGGATCTTAGTGCGATCGCGCGCGAATGTGATGACGCCGAATACAAGCAATCACCCTTTGGCGGGCGAACCATTCCAGTCGTTCAATCGACTCTGGCGCGATTTTCGCGACTGGTACGGCGCAGTTTGGAGCCTACGCGTACTCGAGCGAGTGAACGTCGCCGCGCATCAGCAAGGCTGGAATGCCACGCTCGATTGGGACGGCTTTGTTCGACTGCCTGACATTTCGGACGATGCCGGTTCGGTCGCCGACTCGGCCAAGGCAAACAATTCCAGCCCGGCCGAAATAGTTCCGAATTTAGATTCCAGCGATGTCGCGCCGTCGATCGATAAGGTTTTTCGCGGCTTGCTTTGGAGATTTGTGTCAGACGCTTGGATCGAGTCGCGGCTGCGCTCCTCGGAGCAGCCGGAACCAACGCAAGCTCGTTCCTCGTTCCCACGCTCTGCGTGGTAACGTTTCCACCGGACGCTCCGCGTCCCCGTGTTGTAAATCAAGCAGTTTGTTGCAGGTCGTGCCGCGGAGCGGCGGACAGGAGAGTTCATAATCTTTAACGATTTTGCTGGATTCGCATTTTGGGCAAAGCTAAAATTGCGGAGCCCGCCGATTCGGGCGAGCCGATGTCGTATGTTTTGTTATCAACGAAGCGGTGTTATTCCTACCCACGAAAATCGGGAGACGAGCAATGCGAAAGACATTTTTTACACTGGCCGGCGTGACCATGGTGGTCGGCATGGTTTGGGGAGTGGCCAACGCGGCTGAAGAAAAGCCGAAGTACACGACCAAGGACGTGATGGCCAAGGCTCATAAAGGTAAGGACACTCTGCTTTCAAAGGTTTCAGCGGGCAAGGCCACGCCGGAAGAAGCCAAAGAACTGTTGGGTATGTATCAGGCGCTGGAAATGAACAAGCCGCCGAAAGGTGAAGACGCCAGTTGGAAGGAAAAGACCAAGGCCCTGGTCGACGCCGCCAACGCCGCCGTCGACAAGAAGGCGGACGCCAGCGAGCTTCTGAAAAAAGCCAGCAACTGCATGAACTGCCATAGTGCGCACAAAGGCAAATAGTCGAGCATTAACTAGAGCCGCGATCCTGTGCTGCGGACGATATGCTGTCGCGGCTCTGACTGCGAAAGTCGTTAGCTAGATCACGGCAATCACTGCGGACAATTCACAACGTTTATCGAGCCGCGGATGAAATTTCATCCGCGGCTTTTTCGTTAGTGTTCGTTCATTCCGGTAAACCAGTTTCGTTCGTTAAACAACGCAGTTATACTGCGATCGATTGAAGCATCTGTCGCACTACTCGAACAAGATAGACCGGTGGCCTGACCATTAAGCAGCGTTCGATATCCACGTTCCGATTTGCACACCCTCCACACCTGATCGCCGCCCCGCATGAAACTCGCCTTCTCCAGCAACGCTTACATGCACTTCTCGATCGAGGATACGATCGCCAAGATTGCCGACCTGGGCTATAGCGGCATCGAAATTCTTGCCGACGTTCCTCATGCCTGGCCTGCCGGGTTGCTCGACGAGCGAAAGGTCTCGATCCGTCGCACGCTCGAAAAGCACAAGCTCTCGATCGCCAATATCAACGCATTCATGATGAACGCGGTCGCCGACCCGCGGCAACCCTACTGGCACCCCGGCTGGACCGATCCGGACCCGCACTATCGGGCCATTCGCCGCGAACACACCAAGCGCGCATTGAAATTGGCCGCCGAACTGGGTGCCCCCAACATCACCACGGAACCGGGCGGATTGCTGACCAAAGACCAGACTTGGGATCAGGCGTCGCGGATTTTTTATGAAGAGCTGATGCCCTGTGTCGAAATAGCCGAGCAACAGCAGGTGATGCTGCTGATCGAGCCGGAACCCGAACTGTTGATCGAAACCTTCGGCCAGTATTTGCAGTTCATGAAGCAGATCGACTCGCCGTGGGTTGGATTGAATTTCGACATCGGTCATGCCTACTGCGTCGGCGAAGATCCGCAGGATTGGGTCGAAAAGATGAGCCCGCACACCGTGCATTATCATTTCGAAGACATCGCGACGACGCGCGTCCACAAACACCTCATCCCTGGGCGCGGCGCGATCGACTTCGGTGCTACTCTGTTGGAAATCCAAAAGACCGGTTACGAGGGTTGGATCACCGTCGAGTTGTATCCGTATATCGACAACCCGGATGACGCCGCCCGCGAGGCCCGCGAATATCTGACGACGCTAATGAGCAAGCTGCAGATCAGCGTTGATTGAAATGTCATCAAGAGAAGATTTACCACGGAGCGGCTGTGTTAGCGATCAAGTGCTTTGACGAGATTTAGTTGATTCCAATTGAGTTGATCGCGGAGCATGACGTTAAATAGGGTAAGTAGTTTGTGCATGCAGGCGACGATCAAGACTTTATTTTTCACTCGCCTTTTTTCGTGTCTTTCGTGTGTTTCGTGGTTCTCTGCCTGATTCGCGTTCATTCGTATCTATTCGCGGCTAACCATCCGACTTTCCTCTCCGTGCCTCCGCGTCTCCGTGGTGAACCTGAAATCGTGAATCGCAAACTGCTCGCTTATCTTCAACTGCTGCGATTACCGAACGTGTTCACGGCGATCGCCGATGTGGCGATGGGCTTTCTGGTCACACGGCTCGCGTTTCCGACGGACGACTCGTCTCCATCTACGGTTGGAACTTTCATCCTGTTGGTGTTCACGTCGGTTTGTCTTTACTTATCCGGCATGGTACTCAATGATTTGTTCGATGTCGAAATCGATCGGCGCGAACGTCCCACACGACCGCTGCCGTCCGGTCGCGTGTCGATTTCCACGGCAGCGCGCTTGGGATACGGTTTGCTGGTCGTCGGGTTCGCATCCGGCTGGGCCGTTGCGTATTTCGTGAATGATCTCCGACCAGGCATCTTCACTTCACTGCTCTCCATCACGGTATTTGCCTACAATCGAATCGTTAAACATACTCCGGCCGGCCCGGTCGCCATGGGGGCCTGCCGTGTGTTGAACGTGCTACTCGGCATGAGCACGTCGATCGATCCATGGGGCGATTGGAACTGGATCGTGGCTGCCGGTATCGGCCTGTATATTGTCGGCGTGACTTGGTTTGCGCGCAGCGAAGCGACCGACGGTCGGCGGTTCGAATTGATACTTGGAACCATACTAATTGCCGCAGGGATGTTGTTGTTAGCGATCTCATTGCACGCGATGCCCGCGGTCGAAGTCGTCACGCTCCTGCAGCAGCAGCCGATGCGCTGGTACTTGCTGTGGTTTGTGTTGGGGGTGATCATCGCCCGGCGCTGCATCGTGGCGATCGTCGACCCGCGTCCGCAGTTGGTACAGCAAGCCGTGCGACAGTGCATCTTTTCGCTGATCATGCTCGATGCGGTGATTTGTTACGCGATGCGCGACGTGTACGGCGCGGTGGCAATTTTGCTGTTATTCCCGCCGATGCTGATCCTCGGCCGCGTTGTGTATTCAACTTAGATCACCATCAACACAAAACAAAACAGGTGAACCGCCGGCCTCACTGCCAAGCAAATTAGCTTCATTCCCCACTCCCCATTCCGCCCTCCCCATTACTTCGTGTTCTTCGGTTACAACACCAACGGCCTCGCGCACCACAGCATTGCCGATGCAATTGCCATGCTCTCCGACTACGGCTACCGCGGCGTCGCGCTGACGATCGATCATGGGCTATTGAATCCCTATGCGGATGACTTTCAGCAATCGCTGTCGCAAGTTCGTCGCCTGCTCGATCGCTACGAAATGCGATCGGTGATCGAAACCGGCGCGCGATTCTTACTCGACCCGCGACAAAAACACGAGCCGACGTTGATGTCGCAAGACGCAGCCGAGCGTTCTCGGCGTGTCCGATTCTTACAACAAGCGATCGATATTGCCGCTATGCTGAACAGCGATTGCATGTCGTTCTGGTCGGGCGTATTGCATCAGGACATATTGCTTCAGCCGATTTCCGACGACCCTGTCCAGCGCGAATCCGCGGCATTCGATCGTCTGACCGAAGGACTACGTCCAGTGATCGATCATGCGGCTCGACGCGGAGTCGTGCTGGGCTTCGAACCCGAACCTGGCATGTTCATCGATACCATGACGCGGTACGAGCAACTACTGACACGCGTCGATGCTCCCCATTTCAGACTCACGCTCGATATCGGCCACTTACATTGCCAGGGCGAAGTGCCCATCGCCGATCACATTCGCCGTTGGCAGTCGCGGCTGGTGAATGTGCATCTCGAAGACATGCGGGCCGGGGTTCACGAGCATCTGATGTTCGGCGAAGGCGAAATCGACTTTGCACCCGTCATCGCGGCGCTTGCCGAGATTAACTACACCGGCGGCGTGTATGTGGAACTGAGCCGACATAGTCATATGGCGACCGACGTGGCACGACGTTCGATCGAGTTTCTATCGCGAAATTTGTAGCGACGTTATGATGGTGGCGGCATTCCAAAAAACAAAAGCGGGCCGGTGGCCGCGCCGCTAAGCAACCCGATAAAACTTTAAACCAACAACGTCAATTCCCGATTCGTATTTTGTCCTTCGTAATTTGCCGCCATGCCTGAATTCGTCGTCCTACTTTCGGTCCCCGGTTTGCGCGAACAAGATGTCGCCGCCATGCCCCACCTGTCGCGGCTCACTGCGCGCGGCGATCGGGCATCGTTAGTCCCCAGCTTTCCGTGTGTGACGTGCCCCGTGCAAGTCAACATGACCACGGGCAAGCTACCGCGTCATCATGGCGTAATCGCCAACGGGTTTTATTGGCGCGACAAGCAGTCGGTCGAGATGTGGACCGCCTGGAACGACGTCATCGAAGCACCGCAAATCTGGGACATTCTGCACCATCACAACAGCGAAATCACCACCGCGGTATGGTTCCCGCTGCTGAGCAAAGGCTGCGGCGCCGATCTGATTTGCACGCCCGCGCCGATCCATAATCCCGACGGCAGCGAGTCGCTCTGGTGCTACACGCAACCGACCGAAATGTACGGTGACCTGCGCGACGCATTGGGTCACTTTCCGCTCAAACATTTTTGGGGACCGCTGGCCAACATCAAAAGCACCGACTGGATTGTCGACTCCGCCGTCTGGGCCGCCCAGCAGCATCGTCCGAACTTCTTCTATATCTATCTGCCGCATCTCGACTACGCCGCGCAGAAACATGGCCCCGACAGTCCGCAAGCTAAGTCCGCATTAGCCGAATTGGACGCAACCCTCGGTCGGCTGTTCGCTGGCTTTGACGCGGCCTACGGCGTGGCCGAAGACGTTGTCAACAAGCCGCTGTTCATTGTGGCCAGCGAGTACGCGATCTCGCCGGTCGATCATGTCACCTATCCCAATCGCATTTTACGTGAAGCCGGTTTGCTGACAGTGCGTGACGATTCCGCAGGCGAGCAGATCGACTTTGTTAATAGCCGGGCCTGGGCATTGGTCGATCATCAGCTCGCTCACGTATTCGTCAAGGATCGCGACGATGCGACCATCGCCAAAGTCAAGCAACTCTTCGCCGGTCGCGACGGCTTCGCCGAAGTGCTGGCCGGAGTCGAGCGACAGCGCTATGACTTGGAACACCCGCGATCTGGCGACGTCGTTTTAATTAGTCAACCCAATAGCTGGCAGGCGTATTACTACTGGCTGGATGATGCCCGCGCGCCGCTGTTCGCCCGCACGGTCGACATTCATCGCAAGCCGGGCTACGACCCAGTCGAACTACATATCGACATGGCGACCAAAAGCATTCCGCTCGACGCAACGCTGATCAAAGGTTCGCACGGTGCGCCGGCCAAAGAGGCCGCCCAGCGCGGCGTGATACTCACCTCGGAACCGGGCGTACTCGAAGGTCCGCCGATGATGGACACCGACGTGTATGAACTGGTCCTGCGGCAGTTCGGGATTTAATGTTTACGCTAGATAGCCACAGAGATCACCGAGAGGACGAGCAACGATAAACCACGAAATACACGAACGACACGAAAAAACAGCTGGATGGCAGACTCAATAAAGTTGAGCTAGCGTTACTGAGTTCATAAGTTTCGAATTGGCGGATTTGCAGAAAGGTGAAGCAATAAGTCGTCCTCAATTTTTGCAACCTGCAATTTATTGGCGAGGCAAATAACGTTTTCGCCCTTTCGTGTGTTTCGTGGTTATCACTTTCTTGCCGCTCCGTGCTCTCTGTGACTCTGAGGTGTATCCTCCGGTGAGCTGCGTTCACTTCGCCACCCACGTGACCGGTTCGGGCGCAAGCGCATCGGTGGGTCGCTTGCCCGAATCGACACGCCCGCTGCCGGCAAAGCGACTGGTGGCGCGTACGGTCATGTCGTGTTCGCATTCGATCTGGCAACTCAGTCGCAGGCCTGTTTGCCCGGCCAAACCCTTGGCGGCCAGAACATCCTTTTCACCTTGGGTCATCTTGTCCGGCTCTCCCGCGACGAATTCGACGCGGCAGGTCGTGCAACGCGCGTTGCCGCCGCAAGCATGCAGTTGATCGATGCCTGCTTCGTCGACCAAAGCCAGCACCATCCGCTTGCCCTGCGGCACCTCGAAAGAACCCACACCCTCAACCGTTAGCGTTGGCATCTGCGTTTTCCTTCTTAAACAGACTTGATTTTACCGATCCTAACCCGAAACGTCAGTAAGGAAGTCGTTCAGCGTTGGATCGTTCCTCGCTGACGCTTCGGGTTGGGATCGGCGTTTTTGACAGGTTTTCTCGTGCCATCACTGTACCGCGATTCTCCCCTGTGACAAGCCGACGGATACCAAGTAGAATCACGGCGACGTCATTTGGCCCGTGGTCCGTAGTCCGTGGTCCGTAGTCAGTGGCGAGTACCATGCGGCGTCATTTCAATTTCCTAAATCCGAACTTCCTACACTCCGCACTTCCAACTTCGCACTCCGCCTTGAAAAGGGCGGGCCGTTGGCCGCGCCGCTAAGCAGCCGATTAGATCGATAACCAGCGTTAGATCCACGTTGTTCACTTCGTCCTGACAATTTCCTAGATCCTCTTTCTTACTTCTTACTTCCTGCTGCTTAGTTCCTCCTTCGTCCTTCGTAATTTCCTCAAGCTCCCATCGCTATGACAACCGCAGCCGCCGACTCCACTGCCCTGCCCCGTTGGGACCTGAGCAATATCTTTCAAGGCGTCGACGGCAATCATTATCGTATCGCGTTTTTGGCGCTCGAAGAAGAACTGAGCAGCCTCGAACGATTGTTCGATCATCACCACGTTGGCCGGCTGTCGGAAACCGCTGTGGTCGATAACGAACGCACTGCGCACACGCTGATCAACATCTTGAATCACGTGAATCGCCTGGCGTTGCAGAGCGAAACGATCGCCGCCTATGTTCACGCGCTGATCACCACCGACAGCTACGACGATGCCGCGGCCCGCGAGAACAGCAAGCTCGAAATGCTCGACACGCGCCGACAGCGACTCGATGTGCGATTGAAGGGCTGGATCGGCTCGTTGTCCAGTCGCTTGCCGGCCATCATCGGTTCGCACCCTTCGCTCAACGAACATAAATTCTTTTTGCAGTTCACCGCCGACCAAAGTCGCTACCTGATGAGCGACGAATTGGAAGCGCTGGCCGCCGACTTGATGCTCGACGCCGGGATGGCGTTCGGCCGCTTGCAGGGCAACGTGACCAGCCAGCTCAAGGTTCCATTCGAGCGCGATGGCAAAACCGAAGAGCTGCCGATCACCGTCATTCGCAATCTCAGCTACGACGCCGATCCGCAAGTTCGCGAGCGCGCCTACCACGCTGAGCAACAAGGTTGGGCGTCGATTCGCACCACGGTTGCCGCTTGCCTCAATGGCGTCAAAGGCCCCGCGCTGACGTTGGCCAAACGCCGCGGTCGTACCGGCGTCCTCGATACGGCGCTTGAGGACAATCGCATCGACCGCAATACGCTCGACGCACTGCTGGGCGCAATCCGCGAATCGTACCCGGTGTTTCGTCGCTATCTGAAGGCCAAAGCCAAACGAGTGGGCAAGCCGCAGTTGGCCTGGTGGGATCTGTTCGCACCGCTCGGAACATCGGACCGTAAGTTCACGTGGTCGCAAGCCCGCGATTTCATCGTCGATAAGTTCGGCACATTTTGTCCCGAGCTGGGCCGGTATGCGGCCACGGCGTTCGATCATCGCTGGATCGATGCCGAACCGCGCGCGGGCAAGCGGGGCGGCGCGTATTGCATGTCGGTCCCAGGCGTCGAAGAGAGCCGCATTCTGGCCAACTTCGATGGGAGCTTCGAGCAAGTCAGCACGCTGGCGCATGAGCTCGGACATGGCTTTCATAACCACTGTCAGCGCGGGCTGGAAATGCTTCGCCGCGGTTCCCCGATGACCTTGGCCGAAACCGCGAGTATCTTCTGCGAGACGTTGATTGCCGAAGCCGCGCTGGTCGACGGGTCGCCCGATGAACAACTGATGATTCTCGAAGCGCAGCTGTCGGGCGCGACACAAGTTTGTCTGGACATCAGCTCGCGTTATATCTTCGAGTCGGCGATCTTCGAGCGCCGATCCAGTAGCGAAATCAGCCCCGACGAGTTTTGCGAATTGATGCTCGACGCGCAGCGGCAAACGTACGGCGACGCCATCGACCCGGCAACGTACCATCGCTACATGTGGCTCTGGAAACCGCATTATTACAGCCATTCGCATCATTTCTATAATTTTCCGTACGCGTTTGGTCACTTGTTTGGGCTAGGTCTGTACGCGATCTATCAACAGCAGGGCAAATCGTTTGTGCCGCGCTACTCGGAGTTGCTGCGCGATACGGGGCAAGACTTCTCGGCGCCGCTGGCCAAACGTTTTGGCATCGACATTACCGGTCAGGAATTTTGGCGCGGCAGTCTGATAGTCATTGAGCGGCAAGTCGAACGGTTTGAGCGGTTGGGATAAACGCAAATCCTTGTCCTTCGTAATTCGTCCTTCGTAATTTCCCTGCATGCCTGCCATCCGTTGCACGAACCTCGTCAAACGCTACGACGCCAAGCCGCCGGTCGATGCCGTGCGGGGTCTCGATCTGCGCGTCGAGCGCGGCGAGTGCTTCGGCCTGCTCGGTCCCAATGGCGCGGGCAAAACGACCACGATCGAAATTCTTGAAGGGCTGCTGCCCGCCACTAGCGGCGAAGTCGAAGTGCTGGGGCTCGCTTGGGGCGCCAACGACGACGCCATCAAACAGCAGATCGGCATTTCGCTGCAAGAGACCAAACTCTCCGAA
This sequence comes from Planctomycetia bacterium, assembly GCA_043737375.1. Lineage (GTDB taxonomy): Bacteria > Planctomycetota > Planctomycetia > Pirellulales > JALHPA01 > JAWXCH01. The sequence continues at coordinate 8,723 of JAYTAU010000394.1, read as the reverse complement.
AAATTGACCGTCCGCGAAACCGTCACGCTGTTCCGCAGTCTGTATCGTCAAGGCATTGCTCCCGATCACGCGCTGGCTCAAGTCTCGTTGCAAGAGAAAGCCACGTCGCGCGTCGGCAAACTCTCCGGCGGACAAAAACAACGGTTGGCCGTGGCCTGCGCGATCGTCGGCGATCCGCAGTTGCTGTTTTTGGATGAACCGACTACGGGTCTCGACCCGGCATCGCGACGCCAATTGTGGGAGATCATTCGCAGCTTTCGCGAGCAGGGTCGCACGGTTTTGCTGACGACGCATTACATGGACGAGGCCGAGCGGCTGTGCGACCGCGTGGCGATTGTCGATCATGGAAAAGTCATAGCGCTGGGTACGCCCGCCGAGCTGATCGCCGGCTTGGGGGGCGAGCATATGATCGAAATCTCGCTGGAACAAAACGGCACGCCGCGAGACTCGACCATCGATGCCTTGCGGCGATTGCCCGGTGTGAGCAGCGTGCAAAGCGACAGTGCGCAGGCAGAAAATCCCGAGCTTTGTCTGTCGGTCACGCAGTTGCACGTGGTATTGCCGGCACTGATCAACGAATTGGAACGAATGCACATCAAGCTGACCGGTTTGAAAACTCGGCAAGCAAGTTTGGAAGACGTGTTTGTCAAGCTGGCGGGGCGGCATTTGTCGGAAGAGTCGGAGGGCGTATGAGCGGCGGAAATTTCTCGAACGACAGCGGCAAAACCACGACGCACTACTCGCCCATGTGGCAGTTGGTGTTGGCCCGGCTGCGCGAATTCACGCGCGAGCCCGAGGCAGTATTTTGGGTTTGCGGTTTTCCGGTGGTGATGGTCTTGGCGCTGGGGATCGCGTTTCGCAACAAGCCGGTCGACAGCATAACGGTGGATGTTGTCGATAATGGATCGAATGCCCGTTGGGCCAGCGAGGCGCTTGCCGCGAACGAACGCTTCAAAACGCTGCTCAACAGCGAAGAAGTTTGCCGCATGCGGTTGCGCACCGGCAAGACCGACGTGGTGGTCAGCGTTTCGCAACCGACGGCTGCCGCTCGCACTGAGCCCGAAGCAACTACCGAGTCTTCGCCGCAACGTAATTTCGACTTTCGTTACGACCCCACGCGGCCCGAGAGCGTGCTGGCTCGCAATGCGGTGGACGACGTGCTGCAACGCGCCGCCGGTCGCCGCGATGTGGCCACAAGTACCGACGAAAAGCTCGACGAACCGGGCGGACGCTATATCGACTTTCTCGTGCCCGGCTTGTTGGGCATGAGCCTGATGGGCGGCGGATTGTGGGGCGTCGGCTTTGTGACGGTCGATATGCGCATTCGCAAACTGCTGAAGAGGTTTCTCGCCACGCCGATGAAGAAGACGCATTTTCTCGCCGGCGTGATGATCAGCCGCTTGCTGTTCATGGTGCCCGAGGTGTTGATCCTGTTGATCTTCTCGCGCTATGTGTTCGACGTGAGAATTCATGGCAACATCCTGGATGTGGTCATTTTGATTTTATTGGGTGCCTGCACGTTTTCGGGCATCGGCTTGTTGGTCGCCAGTCGCGCCAACACCATCGAAGCGGTCAGTGGGCTGATGAACCTGGTCATGTTGCCGATGTGGATGCTCTCGGGCATTTTCTTTTCGTCCGAGCGATTTCCCGACGCGGCGCAACCGTTTATCAAGGCCCTGCCGCTGACGCCGCTCATCGAGATGCTGCGCGCGGTGATGCTCGAGGGTTCGTCGCTGATGAATCATCTGCCACAGATTGGCATCATGCTGGCGTGGGGCATCGGTACGTTTATCGTGGCATTGCGATTATTTCGTTGGACGTGAAACATAGATATGGTTTGTAGGAGGGGTCGCCGACCCCGACCCGACGTTCCTCGAACTGTCTCCCACGCTGATCGATTGTCTGCAAAACCGCATGCATCGGCCTTGGAGAGGCCTCCTACAATTTGGAGTGTTGCGCCATGAAACTGTCCCGCGCGTTGACGTACTTGCTGCCGCTTTGCGTCGCATTGTTGTTTGTTCCTCATATCGGCGCCGAAGACCTCGCCGAAACACCGGCCGCTAAAAATACTCCTGCCGGTGCCAAACACGCGCCGCGGCGCTTGCCCGGTCAACAGCGCGGCGGCATGATTCTGCTGCCCAATCAATGGTCGCTGCGTCCGGCGGGCAAACAACTCACGCTCGGCGATTTTCCGGTCAATATCGGTCAACATCCTAAGTTGCCGTACTCCGCAATTCTGCACTCGGGCTATGGCGAACACGAAATCATCACCGTCGACTTGAAGCGCGATCGTATCGTCGCCCGCGTCCCGCTTGCAGACACGTTCTACGGCATCTGCTTCGACCCGGCGGGTGAGCGGCTGTTCGTCAGCGGCGGCGTATCCGAGACCATTCATCAATACAAGTTCGCCGACGGTCTGCTCAGCGAGCATCGCGTCATCGCACTTGGCGGCGACAATGCTGCAGACGCTAAGACCGACACGCATATCCCGGCGGGCATTTCGTGCAACGGCGACGGCAGCACGCTGTTTGTTTGCAATGCTTGGGGAAACACGGTCGCCGTCGTTCCGCTCGCCGAACCGACCAAGCTCGAACATCTGCCGCTCGACGCGGGCAGCTATCCTTACACCAGCGTGTCGAGCAAGGACGGCGCGCGGCTGTTCGTTTCGCTGTGGGGCGAAGCCGCGGTCAAGGTGCTCGATCTGAAGACGCGCAAGTTTGTCGCGACCTGGTCGACTCGGCTCAAGGGCTCGACCGTCGGGGGCGATCATCCGACCGAGATGGCGCTGTCGCCCGACGGCGCGCTGCTGTATGTCGCCTGTGCCAACAGCAACACCGTGGTCGTGCTCGACACGACGACCGGCCAACCGCTCGAAGTCATCAGCAGCGCGTTGTATCCCGCTGCCCCGATCGGCAGCACGCCCAACAGCATTTCGCTCTCGTCCGATGGCAAGGTGCTGTTGGTCGCCAATGCCGACAACAACAACCTGGCCGTGTTCGATGTCACAGCGCGCGGCAAGGCACGGTCGCTCGGCTTCATTCCCACCGGCTGGTATCCGACGTCGGTGCGGTTCGGCATCGCCGACGATCGTATCTATGTGACCAACGGCAAGGGCATCGTCTCCAAGCCCAATCCGCAAGGTCCCAACCCGCAGGGCGGCCCGCCGAAAACCGTCGAGCAATATATCGGCGGGTTGTTCGACGGCACGCTGTCGATCATCGAGCCGCCGTCGCCGCAGCAGATGGCGATCTTTTCGAAGCACGCCTATGAGTGCAGCCCGTTGGCGGCCGACAACGCTCCGGTGCTGGCCGGCGTCAAACGTAGCGACGACAACCCAATTCCGGCGAAAGTCGGCGACAGCAGCCCGATCAAGCACTGCATCTACATCATCAAAGAGAATCGCACGTACGACCAAGTGCTGGGCGATATGAAACAGGGCAACGGCGATCCGGCGTTGTGCATTTTCCCCGAGCGGGTCACGCCGAATCATCATGCGCTGGCCCGCGAGTTTGTGCTGCTCGATAATTTTTATGTCGAGAGCGAAGTCAGCGCCGACGGCCACGAATGGAGCATGGCGGCGTACGCGACCGACTTTGTCGAGCGCACCTGGCCGCTGAATTATCGGGCGCGCGGCAAATCCAAAGTCGGCTACCCCGGCGAAGGCGCAGCGCTGGGCATCGCGCCGTCGGCGGGCGGATACATTTGGGACCGCTGCAAAGAAGCGGGCGTGACCTATCGCAGCTACGGCGAGTTCGTTCGCAACGGCGCCAAGCCTGGTGATCCTGCCACGACGAACATCAAAAACTTGGAGGGGCATTTCGATCCCTTGTTTCGCAGTTACGATCTCGATTATCCCGATGTCAAACGGACCGATCGGTTTATCGAAGAGCTGGCGCGTTTCGAAAAAGAGGGTCGTATGCCGCAGTTCATTGTGCTGCGACTGCCGAACGATCACACGTATGGCACGACCGTCGGCAAGCTGACTCCGACGGCGATGGTCGCGGACAATGATCTGGCATTCGGCCGCTTGGTCGAAGCGGTTAGCAATAGCAAGTTTTGGAAAGAGACGGCAATCTTTGTCGTCGAGGATGACGCACAGAACGGCTCGGACCATGTCGATGCGCATCGCACGATTGCCTATGTCATTAGCCCCTACACCAAGCGAAAGTTTGTCGACTCGACGATGTACAGCACATCGAGCATGTTAAGGACGATGGAATTGATCCTGGGCCTCAAACCGATGAGCCAGTTCGATGCCGCGGCTACGCCGATGTATCAGTCGTTCTCCGGTCGGCCGGACCTAACACCCTTTAGACATCGAGTGGCCAATGTCGATCTTGAAGAGCGTAACAAGCCAGGCGCGTGGGGCGCGGCCGAAAGCGCCAAGCTCGATTTCAGTCGCGAGGACGCCGCCGATGATCTGCTGCTTAACGACATTGTGTGGCGCAGCGTGCGCGGTGCCGACTCGCCGATGCCACCGCCGGTGCGTACGTCGTTTGTGCGCGTGTTGCCGGAAGAAGATTGAGGACGGGGTCGGGGATCGGGGGACAGGGACGTTCGGATTTGGTTCAAGCCTCAAGCCCCCAGCCTCGCGACTCCGGGCACTGACGTTTCCGGCTCGCTGCTCATCTCTCGTCCCGCTCCTACGAGCTCGCACTGCGATAACTGTCTAAGGATCGCAAAAACAGCCAGCGCGATGCGACCAGACTGACTGCCGTCGCCACAATGGCAAACCCGGTCAGCCACCAGTCAGGCTGCGAGAGCGGCTTGGCCAATAGTCGCGCCGGCACGTTGACCACGATCATCACCGGCACGATGAACGTAAAAATCCGCCGCAGCGGATCGCCGATCGGCCCGCGATAAATCTCCATCGGGTAACGCGAAAAGTTGGTGATGTAAAACCAGAAGTCGTACAAGTTCTGGTTCCGACCCAGCCAAACGCTGGTCGCCGAAAGCGCGATCATCAGACTATACAAAATCGCCACTCCGCACAGCACATAAACGGGGTACAGCACGATCTCGACGATGCCCGGCGTGTAGTCGAGTTTCACCAGCGAGTACGTCAGCAGCACGATGGCGAACAAAAAATTCGACAGGCTCGACCAATCCATCTTGCCCAGCGATACCAGAAATTGCGTATCGATCGGTTTGAGCAGCGCGAAGTCCAGCCCGCCGGTGCGGACTTGCTCGCTGAATTCTTCGGTGTTGGGCATGAAAAACGTCTCGACCAAGCTGTTGACGAACAGCGTGGTCGAGAGGAACACGAAGAACTGATACCTCCCCCAGCCCGCGCCCAGGCTATCGGTGTAGCCGAAAATAACCAGATACAGGCCGACGTTCATGAACATCCACGACAACGACGAGATGCACTCGATGATGAAGTTGGTGCGAAACGTCATATCGCGGATCAGGCTGTTCCGCGCAAACGCAGCGAACACGCGGAGGTAGGGAGGGTTCATAAGCGGAAGGGGGATCAGGGGCTGGAGTTAGGAACGCGGTCAGTTGTCCGTGGTCAGTTGTATCAATTTCGTACTTTGTACTTTGTCCTTCCCTGCCCCCTGACCCCCGATCCCTAACCCCTCCATTCTAGCCGCCGAATGCGCTGTACCGCCGCAAGCCGCGGTTGAACGCCGTGCGGCAAATAATCATCAGCGCCACGATCCAGGCCGCTTCGATCCATAGCCCGCGCACCAACTCGGCTCCTTCGATCTTGCCTAAGAACACCGCCGCCGGAAAATATGCCAGGTAATGAAACGGCAGCACGCGCACGATGTCGCCCCACGTCACGTCGCCCACGACCGTGAACAGATCGAGCATCGGGATCGGGAACATGTGCCCCGACAGAAAAAAGCTGAACAACATGTACACGAACAACAGCGAGCTGACTTCCAAGAACCAAAACCCGATCATCCCCAAGGCCGCTTCCAAAAAGAAACCCAACGCAAACCCCATGACCAGCGATGCGATAAAGCCGACCCAAACCTGCGCCGGCGGGAGCGGTGGAAAGTAATCTCCGCACAAGTAAAACACCAACGCGAACGGCAACGTGGCCACAGTGTAATAGACCAACTTGTGTGCGATGCGATTGAGCAGCAAAAACCCGATCATATCGACCGGCTGCGTGACGAATTTCTTGATCGAGCCGTCGCGAATGCTCTTGGCAATTCCGGTCGCCAAGCCGGGCATACTGCTAAAAGCCCGGGCGATCATGGTCATCAAAAAATAGGCGATCAGTTCGTTCTTGGTGTAGCCGGCGATGGTGGTCGGATCGGCCGTGCTGCCGGTTGCTGCCGCGTCGCTGCCAGGGGCAATGCTGTCCGACACAGCCGAGAAGACCGCGGTCCAAAGGAAAATCTGTGTGACGATCGGCAAAAACCGCATCAGCGTGCCTAGCGCAAAGTCGCCGCGATAGACGAGCCGCTCTTCGATGCAAATGCGCAGAATGATCCAGCAAGTGCGCACCCGCGCGACAAGGGGAGAAGTGACGTTAATCGGTGCGGTGATTGTCGATGCCATGCAGTTCTTAACGCTTCAATGAAAGCCAAGGGTTCGTCTTCGAATTCGGTTCGGAATAGGGGTAATCCTGAGGAATACAATGCCGATAGTCCTTGGGCAGATAGTACTCGCCGCGTTCGACAATCATTTCCCGATAGTGACTTTCCAACTTATCGAGTGACCACTCGAAAAGCGGGCCGCGAATGTTCAGGCTGACGCTTCGAGGGATGAGAAAGCAATCCGGACCTCCAGGGCCCTCATCGACATGGAAATGGTCGATCGGATCTCCAAGCGACGATGTCATGGCTAAGTCGATCACCCGACATAAGTGGTCGTAGGCAGTTTCGTTGCCGTACAGGACTAATTCCATCTGCGGGTTTTTGTCGATAAATACGAAACGCTCGATGACTTTAAGACGCGGTTTGGAAGCGCGACCTTTCGCCGCGGGCAGAATCACGACATTCATTGTTGCAGAATCTGCAGGCAGATCGAGGACGGTAATTTTGTCGCGTTCTTTGGCACGGCGCAAACCGTGCTGAAAATGGCGATAGCCAGCCAGGTCGCCAAATACCCAGACGTCAGTCCTTTGGTCATAGAATTCGTCGGCCAACCAACCCGACACAGAGCGAATGAAATACAGGTGATGCATATGGCTTCTTAGAGTTCTTCGCTCGACTAAAACTCTTGCCCAAAAACTTGCGCGCGGATTATTCCTCGCATTTACCAAAATCAGGGATAATGCGCAATAATCCCACTTCTTTTAGAGGGTGTTAATCGCCGGTAGTCATACCAGCAAAACCACTTGCGCCGACGACTACCGTTTTAATCCGCGCGAATTATTGCGCACAACTGGTCAAACTCGGCGCAAATTGAACTAGAACTTGTTCAAAGGTTGCTGCCCGGCGCGTGAATCCTTGCAACATCAGACTAGCCGAACCGCTGGCTTGTTTTCAAGCGCCAGGACAGCAAACAGGCTAATCCCGCCGTCTTCTTGATTTTCCAACTGTTTGACCAGCGATATTTTTAATTGCATGATTGCTTCTTCCTTATTCGCGTCCATTTGCATCCATTCGCGGCCGTTTCACTTCTGCCCAGTTCACCGCTTTCCTGCCGTTTCGGCCGCCGTCGCCGCGGCGTCTTCCGCCGCTTGATTGGCATCGGCCTGTACGCCGGCTTGCACGAACACCTGCGAGATCACTTCCTCCAGCGGCGGATCTTCCACGCTCACATCTTCGATTTGATTGTTCGCCAGAATATGCCCCAGCACCTCGGGCACGGTCTGCCGGTTGATCTTCAACCGCACCTTGGGCGATTGCACGTCGAGCAGTTCGCCGTATTTGCCCCAATCGGTCGCCGGCTGCTCTTCCCCCAGTTGCAGCGTGATGACTTTGTGTCCGCTGAAGCGATCGATGATGCCGGCGAGCGAGCCGTCGTACATGATCTGCCCTTGTGCGATGATGACCACGCGCCGGCAAAGCGCCGCGACATCTTTCATATAGTGACTGGTCAACAAAATCGTAATCTTGCGAAGCTGCTGGTAGTGCCGCAGAAACGTTTGAATGTTGTGCTGCGCGATGACATCGAGCCCAATGGTCGGCTCGTCGAGAAACAACACCTCGGGCGAATGCAACAGCGCCGCGATCAGTTCCATCTTCATGCGCTCGCCTAGCGAAAGTTCGCGGACGGGCTGGCCGAGCAACTTGCCGACGTTGAGCAGCTCGACCAGTTCGTCGCGTGTGGCTTCGAACGCGCGCGGCTCGATGCGATAGATTTCTTGATGCAAGCGAAACGACTCTTGAGCGGGCAAGTCCCACCAAAGCTGGTTCTTTTGACCCATCACCAACGCAAAGCGGCGGCGATACGCGTTCTCGCGCTTCCAAGGAACGTGGCCCATCACACGGGCCGTTCCGCCGCTGGGGGTAATCACGCCCGAGAGCAGCTTAAGCGTGGTGGTTTTACCGGCGCCGTTGGGGCCGAGAAACGCGACGAACTCGCCCTGCTCGACGGTCAGGTCGATGCCGCGCACGGCATTGACTTCTTTGTACTCGCGCGAGAATAGCCCGCGCATGGCTGCGAGCAGCCCTTCTTTTTTTTGATAGACCCGGTAGGACTTCGACAGGTTATTGATTTCGATGACGGGAGGCATGTGGAGATTATAGCGGGTTGCGTAACGTGGCGAAGTGGCTCGGGTTCGGGAATCAGGCGAGCCGGAAGCGTTAGCGCCCGGA
>JAYTAU010000393.1:0-9543 GCA_043737375.1 Planctomycetia bacterium | reverse complement strand
AAGAACCGGCTGCGGCCCTGCGCGGTCATCACGGTTGGAAAATCAGCCGCAGCGCCGACTGCTTGCTCACCGACTTCGAAATCGACTCGCTGTTCATTCACGACGTGACGGTTCATCGCTGTAGTGGAAACGTCATTCGCCGAGGGACCGGGCCGGACCTCAATCTGGATCATCACCGCGACGCACCCATCGAGAATCTTTTTTCCGACATCGACACCGGTCGAGCCACACGTGTCTGGAGCAGCAGCGGGCATCGCACGCGAGGGCCTCACGCCGGAGCGAGGAATACCTATTGGAACATCCAATCAAAAGCAGGTCAGCTTTCTGCCGCTCCTCCCTGGAGCCACATTCAAACCAACGTTCTGCCTGCTCCGACGAATGCCCAGACTAAAGACGGCGAGTGGTTCGAAGCCATGTCAACACTGACACCACGCGACCTCTACTTGGCGCAGCTCGCCGCACGACAAAATCGGCAGGGAAAATGATCTTTACTGCCTAATGTCAGCAGCCAGCGAGGTGGCAAGTCTCACGAGCGCATGAGCTTAGCTTGCGCGTTTATGGTTTGTCTCCTTCAGCGTTCGGGACACACTTCTTACTCTCGACACATAAGCATGTCGTGAAGCCCTCGATAACGTGCAACCGTTAATCGAAACCTCTGTCAGCCGGGATCCCGCAAGATTGTCGACATGGGGCCGACGTTCAAGAGCATGAAGTTCGAAGGCAATGCCATCCGCCTGTCGTTCGACAACACGGGCAGCGGCCTGAAGACAAGCGATGACGAGCCGCCGCGATTTTTCGCCATCGCTGGCGAAGACAAGCAGTTCGTGTGGGCCGAGGCAAAAATCGATTGCCAGATCGAAGACAAGACCGCTAGTGCCAGCGTGATTCTCAGCAGCAACAAAGTCTCGCAGCCCGCGAGCGTTCGCTACGGTTGAAAACAGAACGGCGCGGTCAATCAAATTAACAAAGAAGGTTTGCCCACGTCGCCGTTTAGCACCGACGATCGGTCCAAACTCGACTGAACTCGTTGAATGGGATTGGTGGGGATGGCATCGTACGAGGTTTTCAGTCGGTCGTTTGTTTGCTTGTAAGAACAGTGGCTCGGGTACACGAAGGCACAGGGGGCCGACTATCCCCGCGCGACCACGCGATGAAAGTGCAACTGCACCTCGCGATCGACCACGCGGCGGACTCCTTCGACCAAGCAATGCGGCTCGTTGTCCTCTTGCCCGCGGCGCACGATCTCGTCGAGCTTCATCCCCGGCGGCACCGTGAATGTCGATTGGTAGATGATCTGATTGCCGGCATCCAGTTCCGGCACAATAAAGTGACAGGTCGCGCCATACGTTAACATGCGCGTAGCGTGTGCCTCGTGATAGGGTCGCATGCCCGGAAAACTTGGCAACAGGCCATGATGCAAATTGACGATTCGCCCGCCGGCGTACTTCCAACAGGCCGCCGCGGATAGCACACGCATGTAGCGGGCCAGAATCACATAGTCGACATCGTAGCGATCCAAGATTTCGACCAACGCCTCGTCGTTGACCACACCTTGTTCATCGCCGATGTTGTGCCAGGGGACTTCGAACTGTTCGGCCAGCGCGCGGCAGTGCGTGCGATTGCCGATCATCACCGCGGCTTCGGCCCGCACGCGCCCGTCGCGAATAGCCCGCAGTAGCGCCAGCGGCGGCTCGGTTCGCATCGTAGCGCAGATCGCCAGTCGCGGCTTGCCTGCCCGCAACTCCGCGGACCAAACGCGGATCGAAAGCTGGGTGTCGTGGGCGATCGAGTGCATCGCTTCTCGCAGATCGTCCAACTTCTCGGCGGCAAGTTCGATGCGCAACAACATGGCGAACAAACATTCGTCGTCATGATCGTACATCTGAATCTCGGAAATATTGGCCCCCTGCCCGGTCACGTAATGAATGATCGGGTCGGCCAGGCCGCGATTGTCGGGACCGACGGCGGAGATGATGATTTGCATGGCGGCGAAGCATTTACCTAAAATTCTCGACCGGGATAAACTCGGCCGCTCACTGATACAGTAATACGATTTCAGTCGGTCGCCCGCTCGCGACACATTTCCGCAAAGCGCGTGAACACGCGCCGTCCCAGTCGCGTCATGCTGGGCAGTTTAGCCGGCGTATCGCGACGAATGGCGTCCGAACTGATGTAATTCAGCTCAGCCAACTCGCCGCAATTGCCCGGCTCAAGCAACCAGCATTCGATCATCGGATCGGTCACTTCCATATGAAATTGTAGGCCATAGACGTTCGTGCCGAAGCGAAAGGCCTGATTGCGGCATTGCGGGCTTATTGCCAACAGCGTTGCTCCCTCCGGCAGATCGAACGTGTCGCCATGCCATTGGAATACGGTTTCCGTCGGCAAGGCGTCGGCAAAAAGTAGGTCGGTCGTGGCCGCGGCGGTCAGTTCGATATCGTACCAACCGATTTCTTTGACGCCATTGGCGCGAACCGGTGCCCCCAGCGCCTTGGCGATGAGCTGCGAGCCCAAGCAAATTCCCAGCACGGGCAGACCCGCCGCGATCGCCTGTTGAATCCATTGAACCTCGTTGGCCAGAGATGGAAATTGGTCGGTCTGATCGACATTCATGGGACCGCCGAGTACGACCAGTCCCGCCAATCGCTCAGGGTGAAATGTCCGCGGCGCGCCGCGCGGAAGATCGACAACACTATGCACAACACCCTGCTCGTAGAAAATGTTTTCGAGCAGGCCGAGTCCTTCGTGCGGAACATGGCGGAGCGCCAAGACAGGCTTCATACAGATTACTCGATAGTGCTAACGGGCCGGAGCGCCTACCCATAGCTTAGCGTGCTGATCGGGGTTATTGACAGGGGTTGATGCCGGGGCTCGGCTACCCAGCCTAGGCGGCATTTGTTAGGCTGTGCAACTTAGTTACATTGAAGTGACGCCGCAACAGTTTCGCTGCACATCGTTTCGCAAATGCTAGAATTAAACCTTCTTCTCCTGGGTCAGGTAGCGAGGAGTGAGAGGTTGGAGTTTCACTCGATGATAAACTCAATTGTCATCCTTGCGTACATGTCGGGTTAAGAAGCATTTAAGCAAGTTCTATCGGATATATCCTATGTCAATCGCCGAGCTACCGACCCTCCCCGTTCGCAGCAAGCCGCGTCGCGAAGATGTGCCGGCCGATGTCGTGTTGTGCGAACATTGCACGGCCAAGTGTTGTCGTTACTTTGCGTTACCGATCGACGAGCCGACCGAGCTAAAAGACTTCGAGTATATGCGGTGGTTTTTGCTGCATGAACATGCCACGGTGTTTACCGAAGAGGGCACTTGGTATTTGCTGGTGCATACGACCTGTAAGCATTTGCAGTCGGACAATCGCTGCGGTATTTACACCACCCGACCGCAAATTTGCCGCGAGTACACGACCGAAAATTGCGAATACGAAGACGACTGGGTGTACGATCAGTACTTCGAAACGGCCGAACAAGTCGGCGAATATACCGAAGCGGTGTTGGGGCCCAGCAAGGGAAACATTCGCAGCGAAAAACCGGCGTTGCTGCCGATTTTGTAAGATTGTGGTTACTCCCATTCTGTAGGGAACGTGCCTCTGTGCCGTTCCGGCAGCACTTGCAGCGCCGGAATGCCACAGAGGGCATTCCCTACAGACTTTCGTTTGGCTTGCTGAAAAGTTGATAACGGTACTGCACTCCTTCTGAAATAAACCTGCCCTTGCCCCGCATCGAACCACGTACGCTCAAAGGTTTTCGCGATTACTTGCCCGAGGCGATGATCCCGCGCGAACGGTTGATCGAGACCGCGCGCCGCGTTTATCGTTCGTACGGCTTCAGTCCGATCGACACGCCGGCGCTTGAGTATCTGGAAATTCTGACCGGCAAAGGGAGCGACGAAACCGACAAGCAGCTCTATCGGTTCGAAGATCACGGCGGCCGAGCGGTCGGTATGCGTTTCGACTTAACTGTGCCGCTGGCGCGATTCACGGCGCAGCATTTCAACACTTTGGGCATGCCGTTCAAGCGCTATCACATCGGCACGGTGTGGCGAGGAGAGAACACGCAACACGGCCGCTATCGCGAGTTCATGCAATGCGACTTCGATACGATCGGCACATTGTCGTCGGCCGCCGATATCGAAACCGCTATGGTGATTCACGATCTGCTCCGCGCCATCGGGTTCGATCAATTTCGAATCCGCGTCAACAATCGACAGGTGCTCAACGGGCTGTTGGAACGGCTTGGCTTGTCCGATCGCTCGGCAGCGATGTTGAGATCGCTCGATAAACTTGGCAAAATCGGTCGCGATAAAGTTGCCGACGAGATGACCAACACGGCCGGTGCATCCGTCGAACAAGCCAACGAAGTCCTCAAACTGGCCGAATTGTCGGGCACCAACGACGATATTTTGCGACAGCTTGAACCATTGGTTTCCGGCAGCGAAAAAGGGCAAGCCGGCGTGGCGCGGCTGCACGAGTTGCTAAGCGCTACTACCGCTGCAGGAGTTTCGCCCGAACGTTTGCGATTGGATGTGTCGATCGCTCGCGGATTGGACTACTACACCGGTACGATCTTCGAGACGTTTCTTGACGCGCTGCCGTCGTTGGGCAGCGTCTGCTCCGGCGGGCGATACGACAATCTGGCCGAGCTTTACACTTCTCAGCCGTTGCCCGGCATCGGTGCTTCGCTGGGTCTCGATCGACTCCTGGCAGGCATGGAAGAGCTGGGCATGTTGCCCAAGGTGACAACGACGGCGGAAGTATTCATTGCGTATTTCGATGCCGGCCGATTGTACGACTACGTGCGGCTAGCGGCGCAACTGCGCGCGGCGGGTTTACGAGTCGAACTCTATCCCGATGCCAAAAAGCTGGGCGTGCAATTGAAGTATGCTGACCGCCGCGGATGCAAAGCGGCAATCGTCGCGGGCGAATCCGAATTCGCCGCCGGCAATGTGCAACTGAAGAACCTGGCCACGGGCGATAGCCAGACCATCGACGTTGCCGCAGGAGTCACGACCCTCGTCGATGCGATTCGAATGATCGTCAGCGTTTGATCATTGCCCCATTACGATCGATGATGTGTGTCAATCGAGTCAGCCACATGCGCTTGAACCACAGATACACATAGCTCAGAAAATATTTAGCCGCGAATGGATACGAATGAACGCGAATCGACAAGTTGGTTAGTACGACAGTTTAGTCAATCTATTTTCGCTTCCCCTCTGCTTTTTTTCTCAGTGTCTCAGTGCCTCTGCGGTAAATCGATTTTGTTTTCGTCAACTACGGTTCGACCGCACTAGCCGGGCCGACGCTCGTCACGTCGTACAGCGTGCGGCCCCCTTCCTCGCTCCCCGCGCCGGCGAACACCCACAATCGATCCGGCAGCGTAATCCACGGGCCGAGCATCGGTCGCTCATGTTTCAATGTGTTCAGCGACGTTTGCTTGCTAGCCTTTCCGCTCGCAGGGTCGAGCCAAACCAGCGTCGGTACGGCTTGCTTGGGATCTTTCTTGCGGTCCACGCGCGCATAGACTATTCCGCCCGGCCGGCCGACCAAACTCGCATCGAGCAGATTGTCCGCGTCGTGATACCAGAGCGTTTTGCCATCTTTCGAAGCGAGCGCCGTCAGCCCTTCGTCGGTTTGCACCAGCACACGCTCATCCTGTATACCGATGACACGGCGAACGCCCGGGACCATTTTTCGCCAAACGAGTTTACCCGACTCGGCATCGAAGCATTCGATCGCTTTGACTCCCGGTTGAGCCACGTAGAGTTTGCCTCCTTCGAGCAGCGGCGGCTGCATGGCCTGGCGAGTCCAGTTACGATCTTCCTCGGTCGAGAGCCATTGTTGTCGGCGCGCCCAACGCATTTTTCCGCCGACATCGCACGAGAACACCACGCCGGGCAGGATGCCAAACAACCGATCTCCCGAAAGTATGACCTCTCCCGTGCGGTGTTGCTCCCACATTGAGCGCAGCGATAGCAACGGGCGTTGCGACAAAATAGCGCCGTTCTGCATGTCGAACGACGTCAGCATGATCGAGTGCAATTGTTCCGAACGTGCGACCGTGAGTGCCAACAGTTCATTTTGCACGACAATCGGATCGCAAAGAATACTGTTCACTGCCTTGCCTCGCCACAGCGTCTTGCCATCGGCAAGTTGCAATGCGGCTAGTTCAGGCCCGGAGCGACCCAGTCGGCGAACAAAAACTTTGTCGTCGGCCACGACGGGCCGCATGGAAATCAACGATTGCTCATGCGTACGGCCATGTTCGCCCCCCAGTTCGGTGCGCCATTTTCGCTGGCCCGATGGAATTTCGTAGCAAGAAACTTGAAAGCGATTGTTGACCAATAATTGATTGCCAAATTGCGAGACTCCCAGTTGTCTTGCTGCCCAATCGATTTGATTTTCGCGAATGTTTTCGGGCAGTTCGTTGGGTTTGTCGCCATAGTCCCCGTCGAGTTTAGCGATCTCTTTGAGTTGCAACGCATTGGGCAAAGGTACGCCGGCAGCACGCAGTTCGTGCGTCGTCGAGCCGTTGCCGGATTTTGCGGTGCGCAAGCGCATCTCTTTGACCAGAGACTCGAAATCCGCAATGGCAATTCGGGTTTCGCCCAATTCCACGATCGTCGTTACCGGCTGACCGGCGTCGTCGCCCAACATGGCCGCGGCCAGTCGAATGCGCGGCGCGGCACGCGAAGAAAACTGAGTGGAACCATGTTGCGACACTTGTTGATAGTGGGCAAGTGCCTTGGCGAATTCGCCCAACGATAGCGAACGATCGCCGAGCCAGAGATGCGCCTCGGCCGCGGCGTCGGTGCCGAACAGTTGCACCGTGGCGGCGGCGACGGAGTTCACGTCGGACTCGGCAATGGCTTGTCGCACGCGCAGCATACCCAACGGTCCGAATTCGCTGATCATGGTGCTGCGCAACGTCGGCTCGTTCTGCATGGCCAATCCAACCGCGTTCAATAGCGAAACCAATAACTGCGGATCACGCGAGTCGGGCAATAGCCCCAAGGCCTCGCTCGAACCGGCAGAATTGATGATTTGGCAAGCATCGCGATACGCCTTGCCGGCCAGCGCGCTTTCGAACTCGGCCAGAACGCTGAAGCCCTCTTTACTCAACTCTTCTATCAGCGGATGACGCCGATCGCTGCCCATCGCCGCGGGCAGGCCGTCGGGATTGCTGTCGCTGCGCAGCGCCAGTCGCGATTCGGCCCAATTGACTAGCGGCACGCGCGGCCCATACAGCCGCAGAGCGGCAACGCTTTGCTTTAGGTCGTCGTAGCGTTCACTGTAAACTGAGTTCAGTAATTCAGTTTGTGCCAGCCCTTCGAAATGCGTGCGAGTACCGCCGCGCATCCAAATCGGAGCCGAGTAAAACCCGCCGGCAACCGCCGACCAAGGCTTGGGATCCTCGGCACGCACGAGCTGTCGGCCCAACTGTTCATAGCGTCGAACTAAGCGAAAATAATCCGCTTCATCCGTAAACAGGTCGAGCAACAGTGCCGCTTCATCGAGCAGCTTTATACGGCCTTCGGTCGACGCCGATGTTTGCAGGCCATGATCCAACAGTCCGTCGACTAACAATGTGCCCAGCGCGCGCGACGTGCCGGTCCCCAGAGTCCGCAACGCACAGGCCAGATGCCACTGTGCGTTGTTGATGTCCTTCGGTTGCAATTTGTCGGCGGCCGCGATCCATTCACCCAGATTATTTCCAGCAACAGGTCGCGCCTTGGCAAAGACGTCGTTCGGCACCAGCTTCAGCATTTGTTCCAGCGGGTGCAACGTGACCTTGCGCAGGCGAATGCTGCGACGGTTCTCGCCGCCGCCATGCACCATAATGCCCAGTCGGGTATAGCTGCCTTCCAAATTGTTCAACAAGTCGAAGGGGCGACCCCAATGCACGCCGTCGGTGCTCGACCAGCACTTGAGATTTCCGGCCCCGTAGAGCAGCTTGACCCAAGTCCGTTTTTCAACCGCAGGCGAAGGCTGACCGAAGACGTTGATATCGACATCCTGGCGACCATCGAACGGATATATAAATGTCATCGACAATGCATCCTTCCGCGTGTTCTCGCGGAAGAAACCCACGCCGTATTGCGGTCGACCGTCATCGCGCGCCAAAAACAGCCGCGTGCCCGGGGTCAATTCATCCAACTCGACGACCATTTGAAACAGGCCGGTCTTGGGTAATTCGAACGACGAGAACGCCGTGGGCTGGCCCTTGTCGAGCGCCAGTTCAACGGCGCCGTCGTCCAGTTTATGAAGCTGCACGCCGCCGGGTGTTTCGCCGCGCCATTCCAACTGTGCCGGTTTATCGATCGTGACCGAGGCTTCGGTCAATCGTCCTTTGATGGGGGGCGAACCGCTGGTGCGAACCATCGACCAACTGCGAATCACGGGACGCCCGTCGAAGTAAACCGATTCAGGCTCGCCTTCGAAAGGCACCTGCAACAGAACGACGTCGCCTCGACTCAATGTGATGAGTCCTTGGCCGTAATGCAGGTCGAACCGCACCGGCATGTTGGTATTCGCTCGCCAGTTAAGATCTTCGTCGGAGTCGGCAAAGACAAATGTCTGCGGTACCGTTTCGTTTCCCTTGCGCGTGGTGCGATAGGCAACCCAAGCTTGGCGCATGTCGGGGTAATGTTGCAACGTCAGACCCTGTTCGCCGCGCCACAGGTGAAACTTCATGCCGGCATAGTCGTACAGAGACATCCGCAACACGGTTCCGTCGGCCAGCGGCGCGCGTAGCCGCATGATGCCGCCCAACCGAACCGCGTCGACCCGGTCGACGTCGATGCGCTGCCGAGAGAATTGCCACGGCTCGCGATAAGCGAACCAAGTCGACATTTCGCCGGTCGAAGGCGGTTCGAGCGTTCGTTCGATCGGCTCCATTGCAAGCTCGGCAAACGAACGCGGCACAGCGCCAAGTTGCGTAAGCTCCTCCCAGGGTTTGGCGCCGGCTGAAATGATTTCGGCTTTGGTGGGGGTCGTGCCGTCGGGGCGTTGCTCCTTGAAAGCCAATTTGTCGATGTAAGGAAAGTACCATTTTCGCCAATCGCTTTGCCGCCAGTTTTCCAGACGAACCGTATTCTTGCCCTGGACCAGATCGACGGTCCCTTCGTCGGACCATTTGAACCCTTTATTGGTGAGGTCGTTGCGATCTTCAGCGGCGGCTTTGTCCGTGACCTTTTTGCCGTTGACGGTCACTGTGAGCGGGCGCGATTTGTCCGCTGTGTAGCGCATTGCCAGGGTATACTTGCCGGCACGCGGTGCCTCGATTTCGTACTCGGCAAATGTATGGTCGTCTTTGTCCTGCGATACGATCATCGTCAGCCTAGGGTAAGTTCGCATGCGGCTGCTTATCACATTGCCTCGAACAAACGACTCGGCCTCGAACTCGATGGCAATCGGTGTGTCCTTCGATTTGATCGATGCATTGGTGTTGAAGACGGCTTCCGCCATGCCATCGACCGGCAATGGAGCAACTGTAATGTCGTTTGCTTGATCTTTGCGTTCGATGGTCGAGTCTA
>JAYTAU010000392.1:0-3900 GCA_043737375.1 Planctomycetia bacterium | reverse complement strand
CTGCATTTGCAAGGGCATCGACCCGATCGACTTTGCCAACACGTATCACATCATCGGCGGAAAACTGTCGATGCGTGCCGACGCGATGCTGGCAAAGTTCCGCAGCAAAGGCGGCAAACACAAGTGGCTGCGCGACGGTGAAGACGGGCAGATCGCGACCCTACAATTGTCGATCGAGGGCGAAGAGGTCACGTCGTCATTCGCGATCGAAGAGGCAGTCCGTGCTGAGCTGGTTAAGGCCGGCGGCAACTGGGTAAAGAATCCCGGCTCGATGCTGCGTGCCCGAGCAATTAGCAAGGGCGTGCGAATGTTACGACCGGAAATCATTGCCGGTTGCTACTCGCCCGAAGAGTTAGAGCACGAAGATTTCGAGCCGCGCACGGCGACTCGAACTCGCTCCCGTGCGGCAATTCATCCAGCGATATCGCAAGCAACGGTAGCAGCAGTGGCGATCGACCACGCGTTGATCGATGCTGACGCCAATGTAGTCGACGCTGAAATCGTTACGGAGCCTGCGGCCTATAACCCGGCCGACGACATTCCGTTCGACGTGCCTGCGATCGACGCATCGACCGACGTTGGACCGGGGGCCGACGACGTTGCCGACAACGCAATCGCTATTGCCGCCGAACTAGCTGGCGAGTCCCGCGAAAACCCGCTCGATCAAAACCAGAGCGTCAAAGGCCCGGCAACGGCGATGCAGGTCGAACAACTTCGTTCACTCGTTGCCGACCTCAGTGTGCAAGACCCCGCATTGTCGGATCGCATTCGTGCCAGCCTCAAGGCCCGGGGTATGACTCAATTGGCCGACCTCAGTTGGGAAGATGCCGAAGGGATGAAGAACGCGTTGTATATCAAAGCGCAGCAACTGCACATTGATCAAACGTTGAACAGCCGGAAGACTCCCGAGCCGAGTTAAACAAAGTTAAACACCACGTTAAACATTTAATTAAACATTGTCGTTGTTAGTTTCTTATACCTTTACCCCGAGAAAAAGGACCATGCCATGAGTTTTGAATTTGACATGCCCGAAGAGTTGGCCAAGAGCAATTTCCTCGAAGAGCCAGGCACTTACCATTGCTCGATCATCGCGGTCGACGAAGCCCCAGTTTCCAAAAGCAATATGGCGATCGACGGGTTTAACGTCGCGTTCTCTGTGCTTGACGGCACCGTTCGCAATAAAGACGGTTGCACGGAAGTTGGCAAAGAGTTTGATCTGACATTTTTCAACGGCAAGTATTCCGACAAGGACCAAGGCCGGTTCGCCAAACAAAAGCAGGCCGCGTTCATCATCGCGGCCGGGTTGGCGAGTGAGGCGGACCTTGGAAAAAAGGGCTTGCAATTGAACCTGCGGGACGCCGAACAACGACAAGTCGTCATCACCGTCGAAAAGGACGACAAGAACCCGAAGTTCTTGCGGCTGTCGTACTGCAACGTGTTCGCGGTCGATCACCCGAAAGTTGCCGCCGTACCGAAGAACGTCAAAGCATTGGCGTTGATCGGCAAGGCGTCAGCAGCGCCAGCCGTGCCGGGAGGAGTGGTAACTCCCGCGACAAAAGCAACTGCTGCGTCGAAACCAGCATCAGCAACAGCACCGGTCGGCGCTCCGGCAACGGTGGGCGCATCAGCCGGAAGTCCCAGCGCTTGGAATCTGTAGTTTGGTGGTGAGTGGCCCTGGGACGCGCGGTGTGTAGCCGTGAGTCCTTTCTCGGACCCGTCGCCGTTGTTGTGTTTGCTCATCACAGCGGTGGCGGGTTTTCATTTCTTTTGATTGTTGTATATCTGTGGCTCACCTCGAAGAAATCACCGGCATCTATATCACCGAGCGCCATCGTTTTTCCAACGACGGCGGCGACGTGATCATTGCCACGATTCGCATGGAAGGCGGCGACGCCAACCAACGTGAACCAGTCGTTATCAAAGGCCCAGCCGAATACGACGAACTCACTTCGCAACTGTCCTACCGCTTTTATGGCCGCTGGACCGAGTACAAAAACAAACGTACCGGCGACACCGAGCGACAGTTCGCGTTCCAAACGTTTGTCCGACAGGCTCCGCACGGTCGCGCGGGCATTATTCGTTACTTACAGTCCGCACCGAACATCGGCTTAGGCCGGGCAACCGTGCTGTGGGACAAATTCAATTCCGACGCCGTACGAATTTTGCGCGAGCAACCGGACGTTGCCGCAGCAGCGATCGGCGGCGGCTTCTCCGTACTGAAAGCCGATGACGCGGCCGCGTACTTGCGAGAAGAATCCGCGATGGAGTCCTGCACGATCGACCTGATTGATCTGCTTGGTGGTCGCGGCTTCCCAAAATCCGTTGCCAAGTCGATCGTCAAACGCTGGGGCAACCGCGCGGCCGGCATCGTTCGTCGTAATCCCTACTTGCTGATGGCGTTTCGCGGTTGCGGTTTCAAGAAGACCGACAACATGTATCTCGATCTCGGTTTGCCGCCGGCGAAGCTGAAACGCCAGGCGTTGTCGGCTTGGTACTCATTGGCCAGCGACACCGAGGGCCACACTTGGTACCCGATTGAAGTGGCCGTCAACGGCATTAAAGCCAACGTTGGCGGCGTTGAGCTGCAGCCGGAGAAAGCCCTGGCCCTCGCCAAGCGTGCAGAGTTCATTTCAACACTGCGGACCGATCGACAAGGCAAAGTCGGCGGACAGCCGACTGACGGTGGCCGGCTTTGGGTTGCTGAGGGTAAGAAAGCCCGCTCTGAGGCGAGCGTTGCCGCGTCGATCGCCGATGCAATCGAAGAATTGCCGATCTGGGGCCAAGTGCTTGACCATGCCGATTTCCTTGCGGCTGACGGTGAACAGCATCAGCGCGAAAAAATCGCCATGGCGTTAAGCGGAGGCACGGTCGCATCGCTCGGCGGTTCACCTGGTTGCGGTAAGACGTACGCGGCTGCCGCCATGATCAAAGCCCTCGCCTCTGTATTTGGTCTGGAACAAATCGCCGTTGCTGCTCCGACCGGCAAGGCTGCCGTGCGAATCTCCGAAGCACTGACCAACTACCAACTGCCGATCAAGGCTCGCACGATTCACTCGCTGTTGGGCGTGGCTGCCCGCGAAGATGGTTCGGGCTGGACGTTCACCCACGACGAAACCAACCCGCTGCCGTTCAAGTTTATCGTGGTCGACGAATCGTCGATGATCGATACGGATTTAATGCGATCGCTGCTGGCAGCCCGAGCCGTCGGAACACACATTCTATTTGTCGGCGATATTAATCAATTACCGCCGGTCGGTCATGGCGCGCCACTTCGCGACTTGATCCGAGCCGGCATTCCCTACGGCGAGCTACGCGAAGTCCGCCGCAACTCGGGCATGATCGTAGAAGTCTGCGCCAAGATTCGCGATCGGCAGCCGTGGTCGGACTGCGAACAAATTGACATTGCTGCGGGCGAGAATCTGAAGGTGCTGCCAGCGTACACGCCCGACGAACAGATCAACGTGATGCTGCATGCGCTTCGACAGGCAGCATCAAACGGATTGGACCCTGTTTGGGAATGCCAAGTCCTAGTGCCCGTGAATGCTAAATCGCAGATATCTCGCAAGGAACTAAACACGGTTTTGCAAGACGCGTTGAATCAAAGCCCCGGCGTTGCGGGCACGCCATTCCGCCGCGGCGACAAGATCGTCAATACCAAGAACGGGTTTTTCCCGTTGGACGATGACGCCAAGCAAGGCGATGACCTCACGACCAACGATGACGGCAAGGTCTTTGTCGCAAACGGTGAGTTGGCCGAAGTGTTCTCCGTTTCAGAAAAACTGACCACGGCGAAACTATCAAGCCCGACGCGAATCATCAAAATTCCACGCGGAGCGAAGCCAGTCAGCGACGACGATTCGAAGTCGGACAACGAAACCGAATCGACCGACGACGCTACCA
>JAYTAU010000391.1:0-9544 GCA_043737375.1 Planctomycetia bacterium | reverse complement strand
CCTTGAAATGGATCGCGAAAAAGCGAAAGGGCAAAATTACGAAAGCTTAAAGCAACATCAACGAAAAACGCTCGTCGGCCAAGATTCAGCTCACTTGTTGTTTGCAGCCGTCCGACTTCTCGTGCTAGAGGAATTGCGTGGATTCGCTTTGATTGCGATCAACATGTTGAGAATAGCGCCGAGAAAGTCTACCCCACGTGGGCCAAGCGAACCCGTGGCGTCACTCGCCGCCGACCTTCAACTCGGGCGTGAACGGCACGCGCTTGGCATCGCCCCACAATTCTTCCAAGCCGTAGTACTCGCGCGATTTGGCGTCGAACATGTGAACCACCACGTCGCCGTAGTCGATCAGCACCCAGCCTCCCTCGCTATATCCTTCGAGGCCCAGCTTGCGATCGCCCAGCGTGCGTTTGACCGTCTGCTCGATTTCGTCGCTGATGGCATGCAGCTGACGCAAGCTACTGCCGGTCGCCAGCACGAAGAAATCGAACACCGGCGTGATTTCGCGCATGTCGAGAATGACAATCTCGCGCCCCCGATTTTCATCGGCCACGCGAGCGGCCGCCAAAGCCAATTGCAGGCTGCGATCCGGGCGACTAGGCGCGACCGCGGCTCGGGTGATACTAGAAGTTGCCAAATGGTTCCTCGTAAATGGTTCGTCGGTTGACTTGTCGCCGGTCCAAATTTAACGGCGCTGCGCGGCATGACCCTTTGAATTATCGCACTCGACCCGGCACTGCCGACTGCAATCCATTCTACCCACCCCAGCCCGTCAATCCAATGCTTTGCCATGCGATTGCCAGACAATCAGACGCAATTCGTACACCGTGGGTTCGAATTTACGAAGGCGAATGTGTTAGGATCGTCAAAACAGCGAACCATCTCGCAAGTGGGCCGATAACGATCGAAATTGCGACAACCACCACAAACATCACCACTTACAAGCGAACCCACCATGGGCGATTGGATCGAAGCAGGCCAGACGGCCCCCAATTTTACGCTTACCGACGACAAAGGGAGCCGAGTCTCGCTGGCCGACCTACAAGGTTCGCCGGTGGTGCTGTATTTTTACCCGAAGGATGACACGCCCGGCTGCACGACCGAGGCCTGCAATTTTCGCGATGCACAGTCCGAACTGGCCAAAACGGGCGTAAAACTGCTGGGAATCAGCCCCGACTCGGTCGACAGCCATGTGAAGTTTCGCGACAAATTCTCGCTCAACTTCCCGCTATTGGCCGACCCAGACCACGCGGTGGCCGAACAATTTGGGGCCTGGCGTGAGAAAAATCTGTACGGCAAAAAAACGCTGGGCATTCAACGCAGCACTTTTTTGATCGACGCCGCCGGAAAAGTGGCCAAGGTCTGGCGAAGTGTCAAAGTCGAGGGTCACGATGCGGCCGTGCTGGCGGCCGTAGGTCAGGCTTCGCCTGACACATGATAGGTAACTCAGGCTAATGGCCGACCGACGGGGTCAGCGTCAGGCAAAAGCCTGACCTACGAACTTCCGTCCTTCAAAAACCACCCAAAAATAGTTGGAACTGCCGCCGTTGACCGATTATGCTATCAGCAGCAGGATATTGCGGTCGCGCGCTTCCCGCGCGTTCGCCCGAGAACAGGCTCATCGGAGAATCACGTCATGTTCGTTCGTCAATCGTTCGCTGCGCCGGCTAAGCGTCGGTTTGCTGCCGTCATCGTGATCGCCGGTTCGCTGGTCGTCGCATTGCTGGTCGGCGGATATTTGGTTAGTGGCTCGTCGGTCATCGGAGCTGAGCGCGTGACGACAGCCAAACTGCCGTCCGAATCGGTCGAAATGTTCGCAGCCATGAAGAGCGGCGAAATCGAAGTCAAGCTCATTCAGATCGACTCGAAAGAGGCCAACGTCCTGATCACCAATAAGACCAAGCGTCCGTTGTCGGTGCGGCTGCCTGAGACGTTTGCCGGAGTGCCGGTCTTGGCACAGCAATTTGGCAACAATAACAACAACAATAATAACAACAACCAGAATCAGAATCAGGGAACCGGCGGTGGGTTGGGTAACCAGCAGGGTGGCAACCAGCAGGGTGGCGCATTCAATGTCGCGCCCGAGAAAGTCGGCAAGTTGAAGGTGGTCACCGTCTGCCTGGAACATGGCAAGGCAGACCCCAGCCCGCGAGTCGCCTATGAGATCAAGCCGCTGGAAACTTTCAACAGCGATCCCAAGGTTGCCGAAGTCATCAAGCTCATGGTGGCCGGCCAAGTCAATCAGCGCGTCGCGCAAGCGGCGGCCTGGCACTTCGCCAACGGCATGAGCTGGGAACAGTTGGCCGCGAAAAAGATCAATCGCCTAGGCCGGCCCGACGAATCGTACTTCAGCGCCAATGAGTTGCAGTCCGCCGTCAAGCTGGCCGCGGTCGCCGAAAAGCAAGCCAAACAGCGACCGATTGCCGAGAGCCCAAGCAGCGGCGAGGAGTAGGAACGACCACGGTCAAAGAGGGCAATGAACCACGCCTAGATTGAACCACGAAACACACGGAAAACACGAAAGTAAAAGGCGGAAAGAAAATTTATTGACGGCATTGAGTTAAGGGTTTGGCTTGCACGACGATTAGGACGCGATCAGCGTCGATCGACAGTAATTGTCATGAGCGTTGCGCTCCCTATACATCCTTCCTGCCTTTTTCGTGTATTTCGTGGTTAATTTTTCTGTGGAGCTGGTGAGTGCGTGGTGTAGACCTAGTTACCCAGTTCAGCCAGCCGCCGCCGCACCTGCTGTTGATATTCGTTGCGTTCGCGATCCCAGTCGATGCGATGCTGTTCGAGGTGCCCTTGCTGACGATCGATCAACTGCTCGCGTGCGGCTAATTGTTCGGCCATCTTTTCCAGTTCCGCTTGACGCGCGGTTAACCAAGCTTCCAGCTCACGCTTCTGACGATTGAGTTTTTCATGCTGCTCGGGCAATTGCGCCGAGAGCGATTCCAACTGCCTGCGCTGCGCGGCCAACTCGTCGATTTGCAAGCGATAGTGTTCACTGAGTTTCGATCGCGAGCGGGCAAGTTGGTGCGTCAATTGCGCACTGGGCACCGCGCCGGCCAACTGGGCCAGCAACTCTTCGGCTGCCAAACGTGTTTCCAGCGTTTCACGTTGCACCAGTGCCAACTCGCCGCGCATCTGATCGACCGCGGCGCGACGGAGCTCAAGTTGGTCGTTGGCCAGTTGCAGCGATTCGCGCCGCTTTTGCCATTCGCCCTCGACCCGCTGTCGTTGTTCTTCGAGTTGTCGGCGTTCGCTCTTGCGCTGCGATTCGAGGATGGCGCGCTCGGCCAACAGCCGCTCGCGCAGCTCATCGGTCTCAGATCGCGCCCGTAGCAATAACGTTTCGGCCTCGGCCAAATGCGTGCGGCGATTTTGCAATTCGACCAGCAGGCTGCCCAACTCGTCGAGCTCGTCGCGTTCGAACATCGAGGGCGAGCGATCCTCGTCGCCGGCTGCTCGCGCGCGGCCGGCATGTCGGCCTTCGCTCGAGGCGCGCTGATTGGTTTTGATCGAAATGTGCGTCTCGCCCTTCAAAAATCGTCCGATCATGCCGATCACGGCGCTGTGTCGATCGTCGAATTCGCGGCTGCGTGTTTCGAGCGATTGCGATAATTGGTCGTGGGCCGCGGCCGCATCGACCAGTGCTTCGGCCGAGAGCAAAGTGTTCCGATGGCGTTCGTCGAGCGTTAGTTCGAGTTCGCGAATCGCCGCTTCGCGCCGATCCAGCCCTTCGCGTCGCGCGTGCAGTTCTTCTTGGCTGCGCTGCCGCAGTTCGATTTGATTCAGTTCGATCGCTTCGAGCTCGCCGGTTCGAACATCGAGAGTTCGGTTCAGTCGCGATAGTTCTTCGTCGCGGTCGGTCAGTTCGACATGCCGCTCGCGCAGCCAAAGCCGGCCGTTGCGTTGCTGTTGTTCTTGTTTGGCCAAACCGGCTTGCAGTTCGGCTTCGCGCCGATCGAGATCGTTTTGCTGATGGCGCAAATGCTCGGCCAGTTGCTGCGCTTGCAGCCGCACTTGTTCGACGATCGCCAACGCCGAACGTTCCAACACCACGTCATCGACCGCGGCCGCGTTCAATGCCGGCGACTCTGTCGGCAAGCCCGGCACGCGATCCGAAGCATCGTTGGCAATACGATGCGGCGGATCGAAACGGGTTTCGCGAACCGTGTCGATCGAGCCGGTATGCACGGCCTGCGTGGTTGCTAGCATTTCGATCTCGGCCATGATTCGATTCCTGGGCAGCACCTGTTCCATCCCCCTTCGACCGACCGCAAGGTTGCTGCGATCGGAAAGATTTATCCAAACTCTTTAATCGACAGAGGCGTGTCGAGAGTTCAGTGCGAACGGAAGAAGTTTGCGGCGAGAGTTCGTGTCGCGAAGAATGGGTGGAATGGAGAAATTGGGATGGCGAGGCTTGGGGCTGGAGGCTGGGATGTGGGAGGGCTTGGACTAGTTCAGTTCCCACCTCCTTTACTCCCCCTCGCCGAACATCGCTGAATCTGGTATTTTGGGAGGTTCGCCAATTCAAGCCGATCCAAAATCGAATCAAGCTAAACTAGCAGAAGGAACCAAAGTCATGGGTGCCAACCGAGCCGGAGAAGCCCGTCGTAAACGAGTCCGCCGCAGCCTGCGCAACGACATGGGCCGGCTCCGCGCCGCCGAGAAGAAGGCCGCCGCGGAAACTTCGAGCGCGAAGAAGAGTTGACCTGGGAAAATGATGTCTCGCGCAAATGCGCAAAGAAAGTTTCTGAAATCCTTGCGGCTTCGCGGCATTGCGCGAGGATTTTTTTATATTGGCTCGCGAATTAGCTAGTTGCCGGTTCGATCGGCGTTGTTAACGCTAAATATTTCTTAACAAGTCGAACAATCGTTTCGACGTCTGCGGCGTCGGTCAAATACGATCCATTCGAGTTCTTGTGATCTTTGACATGACCGGACCAAATAGTTCGACACTTTTCCTTAAGCTCGCCTTGGTGTTCCCAGCAGACGTAACTATTAGCAAGCTCCTCATGCATCCACAAAAACCCTTGATACTGTTCAGTACGACCTTTCAGATAAACTTTGAAAACACACGTGCGCTCTCCATCTGCGGTGACTTCTAATCCCGTCAGATCTAACAAACGATCGTAGACTTCCAATATTAGAGGAAACTTGACGCGTATCGCCGCCAAATCTTCCTGGCTTCGTATCTTGCGGTCCATTTGACAATTCTTTTTTGCAATCGAACAGATTCGATCCAGTGATCAAACTAGTATAAGGTCATGTAGTAAAACGTCGCGCCCAACTCGCGACTCTCGCTGCTCACCCCTCGTCCCTCGCTGCCACTATTTCGCTCCCATCCGCAGCGCGCCGTCCAGGCGGATCACTTCGCCGTTGAGCATCGGGTTTTCGACAACCTGCCGCGCCAGCATGGCGAATTCTTCCGGCCGGCCCAACCGCGGCGGAAACGGTACTTGATCCGCGAGCGACTGCCGTTGTTCGTCGTTCATGCCCGCCATCATGGCCGTGTCGAAGATGCCCGGCGCGATGGCGACGACGCGAATCCCAAAATTGGCCAGCTCGCGCGCAATCGGCAACGTCATGCCGGCAACGGCCCCCTTGCTGGCCGCATACGAAGCCTGACCGATTTGGCCGTCGAACGCCGCGACCGACGAGGTGTTGATGATCACGCCGCGCTCGCCATCGTCGTTCGGCCGGTTGATTGCCATCGCCGCCGCAGCCAAACGAATGACATTGAACGTGCCGATCAAGTTGATCTCGATCACGCGGCGGAATGCTTCGAGATCGTACGGCCCGGTCTTACCGACGACGCGCGCGGCGTGCAGTATGCCCGCACAATTGATCACGCCTTGTAAGCCGCCGAACTCGCTCATCGCCAAGTCGATCGCTGCTTGCACATCCGTCGGGCTGGTCACATCGACGCGCGCAAACCGCGCACTGGCGCCAAGTTCACCGGCCAAGCTCTCGCCGGCGGCGATATTCAGATCGGCGATGATTGCGTTAGCGCCACTTTCGACAAACATCCGCGCGCAGGCTGCGCCCAAGCCCGACGCTCCGCCGGTGATCAGAAACGTGCTGCCATTAAGTCGCATTTGATTTTACCACGGAGGCGCGGAGACACGGAGAAGAGAATCAAAAAACAAGTTTCAAATATCAAACAAATCCGAATGACGAAGCACGAATGACCAATGGTTTGAAATGTCGAATGCCGAAAATCAAATGTCGAATGAATCACGAAAGTCAAAAAAGCTAAACCGCAAGCGCGGCTTCAGAAACGGCACGCCGATTTATTCGTTCTCGCAGTTCATTCCCCATTCCCCATTCCGATTTCCCCATTCCTTCTTAGTCGCCGCCCGAGGGCAGTCCGCTCGTCATCAATGTGCGTTCGATCGGCTTGACGCGCGCGCCGTCGGTCAAGTTCGTCTCGGGAGCCAGCACCAATAACTCATCTTGTTTGACACCGCTGCGAATTTCGACTTGCTCGTCGTTCATCAATCCCGTCTCGATGGGCTGGAGCTTGGCTTTGCCGTCGCGAATCACGAACACCTGCCAGCCGCCGTCGGCGCCGCGAAACAACGCCGAACGGGGCACCACCAGAGCGCCGCTGTTCGCCGCCGTGATGATCCGCACGCGCACTCGGTAATCGACCCCCAGGTCCCACGTACCGCGGGCGCGCTGGGCGATCAGGCGTTGTTTATCTTCGCTGGTCAGTTCGACGATGACGCGGACGCGCTGCTGCTCCACTCCTAACGAACTGACCTTGGTAAAGCCCGCCGGGTAGATCGTTTTGACGGTTGCCAGTAACGGGCGGTCGCCGATCGCCGGGCCGAAGACTTCGCACGGCTGCCCCGGCTTGACCTTGACCACTTCCTGGCTGAGCACATCGACTTCGACCTCGAGCTCTTCGAGTTTGCCGATCTTCAACAACACATCGCCGGGCTGCGCTTGTCGCTCGTCGCTCAGCGGGCGTTCCAACACCACGCCGTCGATCGGGCTATGCATCGTGCCGCGCTGTTCGTCGCGCGTGGCCTGTTGCCACAACACGCGGGCCTCTTCCTTTTGTCGTTGCAAAACTTCGTGCGTCAATTTTTTGCGACCGATGTATTCCAACAGCGTGGTCGGCATCAGAATCGTGGCGGCTTGCATGGCTTCCATCGCACGTAGTACGAGTTGATCTTGTTGGTAGTCGACATCGGCCGTGACGAGCGCCAATTTGGCCTGATCGTAATCCTCTTCGGTGCGGGTTTTTTGCCGAAGCAATTGATAAATGCGATCGTGATGCTTTTTGGCGAACTCGTGTTTCGCTTCACCCGCGCGAACGCGCTCTTGTGCGGCTTCGACGGTACGGTTCATCGACTCGACGAACTTATAGGCTTGTTTGAGGGAAACATTTTCGACGCTGGCGTCGTCGTTTTCCTTGATCGACGCATCGAGCCGCTCGACGGCCGCCGTGGCCGCATCGACCGAGAGCTTCAGATCGAGCGGCACGACGCGCGCGACCACTTGATCCTTTTTGACCGCGGTACCTTCGGTCAGGTCGATCGCTTCGACACGACCGTTGAACGGCATGCTGATGGTATAGACGCGCGGCAGGCGAGTCTTACCGCGCTCGTCGATCGTTTCACGAATCGTGGTTTGCCGGGCCTTGGCGACTTCGACCGCCAGTCCGCCGTTCATGGCTTGGCTACCGACCGCCAGGGCGATGATAACCGCGGCGACGATGCCGATGATTGTGTACGTTCGCATACGATTGAGTCCTAATGACGAATGTCGAAATTCAAATGTCGAATGAAAGACGAAATCCGAATGACCAATTCTAAAAGGGCGGGCCGGTGGCCGCGCCGCTAAGCATCACTTAAATTCGACGCAAAACATACTTCATTCCGCACTTCCAACTCCGCACTCCGCACTTGCTCTCATTCTTTCACGTTCAGCGCTTCGCGCCAGTCCATCTTGTTGATCTCGCGCTGCACGAAAAAGTGTGCCGCCAAACCGAACGCGGTGCCCAACGCAATCGTTTTCACCGAAACGATCATCGGCCAGAGCAATGGAAAGCGAAACATCTCGGTGTCGTAAACTTTGGTCAGGTAAAACACCAGCAAGTAGCCCAACGGCTGGCCCAGCAGCGTACCCAGTAAATTCAAAATCATGCTTTCGCGCAAGAAGAACCCGCCGATTTGCCATTCGCTGTAGCCCAAGACGCGCAGCGTGGCGACTTCGCGTCGACGTTCGGCCAGGCCGATCAGCGAGGTGTTCAACAAGCTCGAAAAGAATATCACGCCGGCAAACATCGTAATGAATCCGATGAAAATATCCTGCGTCTTGATCAGCGTTTCGTTGAGGTTGCGGATATTGCTGGCCCGCTCGTTGAATGCCTGCAGCGCGGGCAACTGCTTGGCCTCGCGATAAAAAGTTTGATAGGTTGCCTTACGCGGATCCATTTCAAGTTGCACGCCGGTCAAGGCGAGCTCTTCGCCGATCAACCCACTGAGATAGCCGATGTCGGCATACACGCTCAGTCCGATGTAACTGTCGGCGATGCTGACGACCGGAATGTTGCGCGGCGTGCGCAAGCCTTTGGTCGGCACCATGGTAATGACATCGCCCGCGCGGACCTGCAACAAATCCGCCAACTTGCGCGTCATCACCACGCCGACCTTGGGAATACGAATTACGTTTGCCTGCAAGTCGCGCGGCAATGTCAAGCGAGCGCCGGCCGTCAAGCCCGTGATGCCCGCCTTGCGATGATGCGGGCCATGAAACAGTTCGCAGGCGATATCGAGCGTCGGCTCGGCACGATCGACGCCGGGCAAACGACGGGCTTCATCCAGCGCGTCGGGTCCGCGTTCATCTTTGAATGTCAGATCGATATCGCTACGCGTGACTTTCTCGAATTGAAAATCGATCAAGTAGCGCACGCAGTACTGCAGTGTCAGCCCCGTGCTTAATAGCGCCGCGCCCATGATGGCCGCGAACAGTCCCACGCTCGATCGCAGTCGATTGCGAATCACGTTGCGCAACACCAGTCGCCAGCCGAAGCTCAGCCGATTCCAAAACCCAGGAAAGCGTTCCAGCCAAATATGACCGCCCTGTTTGGGCGGTTTGGGTCGCATCGCTTCGGCCGGCAGCAGCTTAAGCGCCGAATACGCGCCTTGCGCCGAGCCGATCAGTGCGCACATCATGCTGATGCCCATACCGATGACATACAGCGGCATCGAGACTTCGTTATGCAGATTCGGGAATTCGAAGAACTGTTTGTATAAGTCGGTAATAAAAATCGACATATGATAGCCGAAGAAACTACCCAACAATCCGCCGATGATCCCGATCAGCCCGCCGAATTTGGCGAAGTGCCAAAAGATTTGCGCGTTGCTGTAGCCGAGGCCCTTGAGGGTGCCGACGATCACGCGCTGCTGATCGATCAGCCGCGCCATCAACACGTTGAGCACCAATGCGGCGACCGCCAGAAATATCACCGGCATGATGTTGGCGAACACTCCCAGTCCACGAATTTCGTCCGAAAGAAACCGGC
>JAYTAU010000390.1:0-3902 GCA_043737375.1 Planctomycetia bacterium | reverse complement strand
AGCGACCGCCGGCCAGCCCGCTAAAAATGCCGATAGCAAGTCCAAAAATCAAGGGGAACAATACACCCTGCGTTACCGCTTTCAGACCGGCGACGTCGTACGCAGCAAAGTCGTTCAGCAGACGCGGATCGAGACCACGATCAGCGGCACGTCGCAGACCGCCGACATGACCAGTATTTCGACCAAGGCCTGGCGCGTGACCGATGTCGACGACCGCGGCCGAATCATGTTCGATACCATGATCGAAAACATCGACATGCGGCAACAAATGTCGGGTCGGCAAGAGGTCCGCTATAACAGTCAGACCGACAAAAAAGCTCCGCCCGGTTATGAATCGGCGGCCGAGTCGGTCGGAAAATTGTTGACTTCGATTACGATTGACGCCACCGGCAAGTTGTTGAAACGGGAAAAAAAAGAGCAAACGAACGTCGATAATTCCAGTGCGCAAATCGTAATTCCGTTGCCGGCCGAGGCCATTGCGATCGGCGACCATTGGTCGGTTCCGGTCGATGTCACGGTCACGTTGGAAAACAATCAACCGAAGACGATCGCGACCAAGCATCGCTATGAACTCGACAAGGTCGAGAACGGCATTGCCGTGATCTCGGTCGAGACCGTGCTGCCGCCGATCAACGATCCCAAGATTCGCGCTCAACTCATTCAGCGACTGACGCGGGGCACGATTCGATTCGATCTCAAAGCCGGACGGGTCGTCGCCCAGCGGACCGATCTCGACGAGCGCGTCATCGGGTTCAATGGTCCCGACAGTAGCTTGCATTATCTCGGTCGCTTTACCGAGGAATTGTTGCCGGTGCCAACGAAGTCCGCTGATAGGCGACCGGCGCTAAAATAGGTTAGCCGCAATTTCGGATACGCATGAATGCGAATAACGAAATTGCCCGAGCTTACCGCTCCGCCGCCAGGGTACGACAACCAAGCGCGGCTCTGCAAGCTATCAGGCACGTCAGCGGTGCATCGAATACCGTTAAAATTCGTTCGCACGCTTGCTGACTGAAAAGCCTTCAAAAAGCCTTTAATTTCCAGGCAACACCGAATTTGCAGTTCTGCCGGCCCGTGTCACCCCGCACAGCTTCCGCAATGCGGACATTCGTCCATTCACTTACAGACTATACAAGACATTCGGGCAATCACTCGGGCGACGTGTTCCGCTTCGGTCGATTAAATCTTGTAGCGGCAGTGCCATTGCACCGGTCGGCTGGACGATCCCACCGGAGTCGAGTGTGTCAGTACCTGCGCAGTTTAGCCAAGCGTCAAACTCGCTGCTGTCGTACATCCGCGGCGGCGGCGCACTGGCTGAGCTCTTTCAATCGGCTGCCAATCAGCAGCAGCATGCGGCTGCCCGCACCCTGCGCGACTGCAAATGGCCGATCCTCGTGCAGCAACTTGCGAGCGAGGCACGCGAGCGAGTATCGACCGGTATTGCCGCGTCGCCATTGGCCGTATTGCGGGAATGCCGTGCCGGTTGTTCGATGTGTTGCCGAACCGTGGCCGTCGATGTGACCCCGCTCGAAGCGATCGTCGTCGCCGAATATCTGGTCGAGCGTTACTCGAACGCAGAACTGGCACCGATTCGCGAGCGATTGCGAATCAACGCCGATCGTCGTCGAACGATGACCGCCGATGAACGCCGCCGGGTGCGAATGCCCTGTGCGCTATTGAACGAACAAAATCTATGCAGCGTGTACGAGGCTCGACCGTTGGCCTGTGCCGGGTTCTTTTCGCTGTCGTTGTCGGCGTGCGAACAGGCATATGTTCACCAGGATTTATCGCAGCAACAGGTTCCTCAGGACCAACATGCCAAGACCTGGACGATGGGCGTGGCGGGCGGTTTGCAGCACGCCTTGGTCGATGCCGGCTTGGACGGCAATTTGTACGATCTACACTCGGCGGTACTCTGTGCCTTGGATACGCCGAAGGCCGCGATGCGTTGGTTGTCCGCCGAGGATATTTTTGTCGACTGTGTTTGTACCGACGCACATTCTCCCCCTCGACGACCGGTCGTGCATTGGCGTGTCGACCCGCCGCACTCGATCAAAACTCCGCAGTTGGTCGATCTGCCGATGATGCGCAAAACCAACAAAGCCGAGTGAGCCTGCCGGCGTACGTCATTCGAGCCGATAATACGCGCATCCAACTTAGCAGCCTAATTCTGTCTAAGGATTTGTGTGCCACGGGCTTTGCCAGTGCTGCTCTAAATCAGTAAAGTTAGGGCTGCGTAAGTCGATTACTTTGTCCCTGCGCGGCACCAGCCCGGATTAGCTTGAGTTCCAGATCGACTAGCTACCGCGGACGCCTAGCCCCGACGCCGACGGGGCATCTTCATCTGGGACATGCTCGGACATTTTGGATGGCGCAGAAACGCGCGATCGAGCAGCTTGGCACTCTCGTGTTGCGGAATGAGGATTTGGACCGCGATCGGTGCCGGCCGCAATACGCTCACGATATGCTCGAGGATCTGCGTTGGTTCAGCTTGTCGTGGGGCGAAGGGCCCGACATCGGCGGCCCGTATGCTCCGTATGTGCAAAGCGAGCGCGCCGCGCACTACCTGGATGCTTGGAGAGCGTTGCTTGCGTCCGGACTGATTTATCCCAGCCCTCACTCGCGCCGCGATGTGTCGTCGGCGCTGTCGGCACCGCACGACGATGACCAGGAGCCGATATTCCCGATCGCGTTTCGCCCGGCGCACACGGATGCGGCGAAGTTGGCAACGGAACCGGGCGTCATGAACTGGCGATTCAGAGTGCCCGACGGGCGAACGATAACTTTTCATGATTTGTCGCTAGGCGAGGTTCGCCGCACCGCGGGCGTGGACTTTGGCGACTTCTTGGTTTGGCGCAAAGACGGCATGCCTTCGTACGAACTGGCGGTCGTCACCGACGATCATGCCATGCAGATCAGCGAAGTCGTGCGCGGTGAGGATTTGTTGACTTCGACTGCCCGCCAGTTGTTGTTGTACGAGGCACTGGGCTGGCTGCCGCCGGCGTTTTATCACTGCCCCTTGATGCGTGATGAGCATGGCGTACGGCTGGCCAAACGGCATGGGGCGTTATCGCTCAGAGCCATGCGTACCGCCGGGAAACGGCCCGAGGAATTGCGCGAGCAAATGCTGCGTCTGCTGTAAACCGGTCTGGCAGAATACTGTGGCGATTGCACAGTCTTGGTATTCCGGCCGTGCTGTTGCAGAATCGCCGCGCACCTGGAATCTGCGCCGACAGCTTTGTAACCTTGTGCTTTGAGCGGCATCAAAAAATCAGCAACTCGAAGTATAAACACGACTGTTGACTCGCCTAACGTGCCGTTCTGCGTAGAATAATCGTGCCGCGAGCGGGTCTGACGAGATTTAGGAGCAGTGCATGTTCAAGCAGCAATGGATGACGGCGGTTCTACTGGCGGTCGCGCTGATTGTCGGATATCGCCTCATTGACTGGGCGCGTTCCAGTCGCACCACATCAAATCGGGAGCAAAACATGTCGAACGAAAAGTTTGCCGGCGGCGAAGTCGTAAAAACCGACGCCGAGTGGCGCGAGCAACTTACAGCCGAGCAGTTTCATGTAACGCGCAAAAAAGGAACCGAGCGCGCGTTCAGCGGCGAGTATAACGACAGCAAGAAGGATGGAGTTTATCAGTGTGTTTGCTGCGGGCTGCCGTTGTTCGATGCGAAGCACAAATTCGACTCAGGTACGGGCTGGCCGAGCTTCTATCAGCCGGTGGTCGACGAGAACGTCAAAAGCGAGACGGATCGCGATATTTTCATGACTCGCACCGAAGTCCTCTGCCGGCGCTGTAATGCGCATTTGGGCCACGTGTTCGACGACGGTCCAAAACCGACCGGACTGCGCTATTGCATGAACAGCGCGGCATTGAAGCTGGAAGAGCGGAAG
>JAYTAU010000389.1:0-1455 GCA_043737375.1 Planctomycetia bacterium | reverse complement strand
CCGCTCCCCGAAACTCAGCATGCAACCTCGACTCTGCTTCCTCGCAATTGGTATCGCTTCGTGTTTATTTGCCGTCGCTACGATGTCGATCGCCTCAGACGACGAAGCAAGTAAGACTCTAGCTGACCCATCGACCTCCCAAACACGTTCTAAATCAAATGCCATAATTAAGGGCAAAAGTCGCGCTGTCGAACTCGGCCCTGTCGAAATTGTCAAAAATGTTCTTAAAGGGTTGCCTTCAGTTGAGCGTGTCGTCGCGATAACCCACGGGCCCAAGCACCATTTTGTCGGCTACTACGGGATAACCCCCTGGAACGCGAACAACAAAAAGCTGGCGTGTTTGGAAGTGGCGTTTGGCAACCGATTGGTGAGGGCCGACGACCAGGCACCGATCTGTTTGATCGATCCCGCGTCCGGTGCGATCGAACAGGTGGCCGAAACTTCGGCCTGGAATCTTCAGCAAGGTGCGATGTTGCATTGGCTGCCCACTGCCGCCGATCGTCAAATGGTCTACAACGACCGAGTCGACGGCAAATTGGTGTCGATCGTGTTCGACATTCAAGACAAAAGTCGGCGCATTATCGACCGACCGATCGCCGCGATCTCGCCTAATGGCCGCTCGGCGATCGGGCTGAACTTCGATCGCTTGCGGCAGATTCGTCCCGTGACCGGTTACGCCGGAGGCCAACCTGCGGGGCCGCCCGAAAAGCGACCGAACGACGACGGGTTGTATGCCATCGATGTCGCCACCGGCAAGAGCCGGCTGCTGATCTCGGTCGCCGATTGCTGCAAGCTGAAAGACATGCCCGCGGCCTTGGACGGGCAGCCGATTTGGCTCGAACATCCAGTCTATAGCGTGGACGGGTCGCGTGTGTTTTTCATCGCGCGCGGTTTTCATCCCGAATCGAAGCGCATCGTATCGGTACCCTTGGTAATCAAGGCGAACGGCACCAGACCGACGCCGCTGTTGCCGTGGGGCGTCGGCGGCGCGTCGCACTTCGACTGGCTCGACGGCCAACATCTGATTATTACGCGCGAAGTCGAGCCCAAAGTTTGGCGACATTTGTTGTTTGATACGAATGCCATCGATAATGCGCAGCGCGGCACTCCGAAACAAGTTCAATCCGACCCCAAAGCAACAGCGAAACACGACGGCGAAATATTGGCCCCGGACGTGTTGACTCGAGACGGGCATTGCACGGTCTCGCCCGACCGCAAATGGATGATCACCGACTCGTATCCCGACGAAAATCGCCGGCAGCATTTGTACGTGATGGAAGTCGCGACCCGCCGTGCCGCGCGGATCGCCAGCTTTCTAGCCCCGCCCGAATATCGCGGCGACTGGCGCTGCGACTTGCATCCGCGATGGGACCGCGACAGCCGGCGGATCTGCATCGACTCGACGCACGACGGCGTGCGGCAGGTGTATGTCGTCGAGCTAAAAATGCCGTGAAA
>JAYTAU010000388.1:0-3906 GCA_043737375.1 Planctomycetia bacterium | reverse complement strand
GAATGTGACGATCAACCAAATGGAAATTGATTGTCAGCTCGCGATATCGTTTGCCGGCGGTAAAGAGCAAATTCCGATCAAGCGATCTTTCAAGATGTCCGGCAGCGGTCTGGTGCGAACCGATAGTCCCGAACAGGAATTGGCCGAGGGGCAACGTAAGAATTTTGTTGCGTTCGTCGAAACAATATCGCTGCCCGCCTACGTGTTCGAAGGGCTGGCCGGTTCAACTGTGCCAAATTCGATCGTCGGTTCTTTTTCAGAAGACGTGACAATGCCGACAGGCTTCAACGCGAAATCGAATTGAGAAGCCCTAACTTTTATGAGGTTATTGTGTGCCGCGGGCTCGGACAGTGCTTCGTTGATCTGCAACGCTGAGGCTACTAAGGATACTACTGTCATGGATCGACAACCCTCTTTCACGCCGACCGAGGCGCGCTTGCTGGCCCAATCGCTGTTGGTCCAGCATCAGTTGCACGATTGGACGTTTGCGTTTAATCGCGCTAAACGCAGCATGGGCTTGTGCCGTCATGCGAAGCGGCGGATTGAGCTCTCGGTCTATTATGTGTTGGCCAACAGCCGCGAATCGGTGCGCGATACCATTTTGCACGAGATCGCCCATGCGTTGGCCGGGGCGCGTGCCGGACACGGACCCGCCTGGAAACGTTTGTGCTTGCAAATCGGCGCCACACCCGAGCGTTGCGGTCAGGCGCGAATGCCGTCGGGCGCATGGAGCGCGGTATGTCCCGGTTGTCGTCGCGAATATACCCGGCATCGTCGGCCGCAGATGAGCTATCGCTACTCATGCGGCGATTGCGGAGCGGCCAAAGGCAGTTTGCAGTTTCGCCCGGCGGGAGCGGCGATTGCGCGTTAATTTGTGCCGGTCATTTCAGCCCCGATTTCGCCGGGGGATTTCACAGCGAGTCGACGTTGTGCGAGCAAGCGACTCAGGATCGCTCTCTCGGCTGAGTAATTTATGGCCCGGCGATGCCGGGGGCTGAATTATCTATTCGCGCACTCGGCCGGTATAACCGGCTTTGCGAACTGCTTCGACCAGCAATTCATTGCTGGGAGGCGACCAACCATCGACTACGACGATGGCTTGCGACTGTTCTTGGGAAACTTCGGCGGATCGAACTCCGGCAATTTGGCTGAGCTGCTCTTGAAGATGTTCCGCGCAGCCCTCGCAAACCATGCCTTCGACTTGCAGCGCGCGCTCACGCGGTCGTATGGCACTTTCGACGTAGGCAATTCCCCCGAACACCAATAGCGTTGCCACGATCAGCAACAATACAGTCTTGGACTTGAGCATGAATGGGTAATCTCGCTTGGCAGCCGTTGGGTGGGAAAGTGCAAAATTCGTAGCGGGCAGTTTACGAATTTCCTCTCCGTTTCTGATGGGGCAGGTCCGGTTGAACCAACTCCAATTGGCAACAACCCAGGTCGACCGATTTCATGCCGCCGTTGGCCATAATTCCGGCCACCACGTCTGCGGGAAGTGAATAGATGACGAATTTTCCTTGCTTTTGCGTCTGCACGACCTGGGCGGCCCGCAGTACACCCAAATGGTGCGAAACCTTGACGATGGTGGCACCGATTTCATCGGCCAGTTCCGTTACGTTTTTGCTACCGCGGAGCAAACTGTTGAGAATTCGGAGTCGATCCGGATCGGCCAACGCCTTCAACCGCGAAGCGCACAATTCGTATTCGCTTTCGGTTTGCATCTCCATTTTCAGTTGCGGCCGGTTTTCAGGGAGGCGTCGTGTAGTCATTCAGTCTCACCCCGTGCTGTTCGATGAACGTAATCCGACTTTCATTATGGCGACCTGACAGCGAGAAGAAAGGGCCGGCACTGCATTTGGCCGTTGAGTCGCCCGGAGCCGGCTTAACAAATAAATAGTAACCGCAAGCTTGCATTCGTTTGGCACCCGAGTTAATAATATCACGAACGTAAGAATGAATGCAGCCACGGACGGCAGTTTCAACTGGGTTGCTTCGCATCACAAGCCAATACGATTCGTACTTCGTCGCGTAGGCCACGAATCGTATCCCGCCGAATACCTGCCTGATCGACCGATTTGTCGCTGCCATGTTTTCGCGGCCATGCTGCGGGAATTCGATCGCGAGTTTGATCCTGATTGACGTAGCGTGTTCCGATTGCACGAATCCTTACAAAATTGAATTTCTACACACCTTGATTGAGGAGTCGTTTCGAATGCTCACTCGCATTTCAATGCTTTCCGCACTGCTGTTTCTGGCAGCTCTGCTACATACTGGCTCAACGCCGTCGACGGCTCACGCTCAAGAGGTGCTCATCTCCGATCGGCTCAACAACAGCGTCTATCGGTACAGTTCGAGCGGCACATTCATCGGCACGTTGCTGGCGGATCCGGCTAACCTCAACCAGCCCAGCGGCTTGGCGGTTTCGCCCGATCTAACGAAACTGTATGTGACCAGTTCGCAAAATAACCGCGTCATGCGTTACGACTACAACTACGCCGCCGGCACGGTGTCGAATGCCATGGTGTTTGCCGACAATATCGACGGGTTGCAGTTTCCCAACTTCATCAAGTTCAACGCCGCGGGCGACAAAATTTATATCTCCAATCTAGGCGGGTCAGGCGTCGTCCAACTGAATCTCGATGGCACTAGCGGCGGCGCGCCGATCAACGGCTCTATCGCCGGCGGTTCGGTTTTTCAATATTCGGGCTTGGCATTCGGACCGAGTGGAGAATTATTAGTCGGCGGTTTTCAGGATTTTCCGGCAGGGATCTCGGGCGCGATTGCGAAGTCGAATGCGGCGATCTCATCGATCGTCGATTTTATCGCGCCGTCAACAACGCTCAATGGAGTCGGCAACTTGCTGGTCATTGGCAACGATTTGTACGCGACGGCCGGATTCGCCGGACGGGTGAACAAGTATAACGCCACAACCGGCGCGGTCGACGGCGCCTTCACCCCGATTACGGGACTGCAATTCCCTGCCAGTTTGATCGCGGCACCGGATGGCAATGGCATTCTTGTCGGCGACCTTGGTTTTGTGACCGGCGGTGGAAATATCTTGCGATACGGCTTCGATGGCACATTGATTGGCAGTTTTGCCACGGCAAACGCCAACCCCGTAAACGGTTTCGGTGAGGCGACTGGAATGGTCGCCGTGCCTGAGCCCTCGAGCATCGGGCTGATGGGAATTGCATTTGCGATGTTGGGATACGCCGCAAGGAAGCGGCTAGTCGCAAAACTCTAAACTTGTCGTCGATTGCTCGTCGTCAATCGCTCGTCGTCGATGCACATGTTATCGATGACTTTTGCATCCAAAAGGTATGACAATGAAAGTTATGAACCGGATCGTCGGTCATCTCGCCATCATCGTTGCGGCGACCACTGTCGTGGCGGCAGCCCCAACGTCGACGGCCACTGCCGCGCCGATGACGTATTTCGGGCAAAGTTCCTCGAAGGTCGAACTGACCGCGGCTAATGCTGCTCGCAGCAGTTTTCTTTCGACGTTGAGCTCGTTCGGTGTTGAAAGTCTGGAGTCGTCGGCCGGCGTCGCTGATCCGGCGCTGACGTTCGGCGGCACCGGTATTACGGCCACGACCGACTTCGACACGGCGTTTAGCGCCGCGTTGTATGCGGTCAGCGGCACCGTGGCGTTGCTCGATCAGGGTCCGGCCAGTGAGACCAGTCCCGGATTTAACGACTTAATGATCTTCAGCGCGCCCATCACCGCGTTTGGCAGTTATTTTTCGCAAGGGGGTGACGGGCTTGCCAACACCTATACGCTGCGGCTAGAAAATACGATCCTCGGCACAAGCAAAGATGTGCCCGTCGGCGTGCTTGGACCTGGAGCGGGGGGGTTTAATATTTTCTTCTTTGGCGTGACCGATACCGACCCGTTCAATCGCGTTT
>JAYTAU010000387.1:0-9564 GCA_043737375.1 Planctomycetia bacterium | reverse complement strand
CCGGCACATGTTCCAGCACATCCATCATTGTGATGAGCCGCGCGTCGGGCATATGCCGGCCAAGATCGTGCGGCGCTAAACCATGAATAAACTCGACGCCCGAATACTTCTGTCGAGCCAGCTCGATGGCTTCGAGCGAAGTATCGATACCCACACACCGATAGCCGTCGGCCAGCGACGCGATGTTTGCGCCCGTACCGCAGCCGACGTCAATGATCAATGGGCACTCGTCATCCGGTGTGCCATTGGCCCTGCTAGTGTACTTCGGGTCGGTAATATGAGGGTTCCTTTGTCGGTCACTTTCAATTCGATCTCCGGTTGATTGTCCGCCCAGGGTTTGGTCGATCAAAGCCCGCACGATTCGCCGTCGGGCAACGAACCACCAATGACGTTCTTCGATGGCCGCATGGAGTTGAAACTGGGCCGATTGCATGATTTAGAATGCCGGTAAATAAAGTGAGTGCTGAAAATCGTGGGCGGTTATCGGTCTGGCCTGCGACGCAGCGGAATCATGCCTGCCAACCCCAGGTGCGCCGATTTGCCGGCGCTGCATCGCAACTGTAGAACACAGGCGCGGTCGTAATTTCCACGTGTAGCGGTTAAAACGATTGGATGAGCATCCGAGGCGATTTTCTCTCGTTCGCTGCAAATGTATAGAATGTCGAGTTCTCTCTAACGCGGCTTCATGCTTTCCCAGTACCTTCGATGACCTCTCGCATCAACCTGCTGGCCGTCACGCTGGGCGTAATCGCAGGGGGCCTGGTGTATTGGGCAGCCGTCTATTGGCATGCTGCGAATCGGGCAGGGCCGGCCGGCCCTGTCGTGGCGAAGTCGGATTCATCGCGCATTGAAACCCCAAGCAAAGAAACCGCGGCTCCTGTCGTTGCTGTAGAACCGCCGCTCGATCCGGCTGTGTTGCGACGGCAAGCCTGGGACAAGGTCGCGCGACATCTAACTCCGGCCGATGCTGCCTCGGCGGCGCAGATCGAGCGATCGCTGCAGCCCATCGCCGAGTTCATCACCGAGCGCAAGCCCGGCGTGCGAACGTTTGCCAAGAGCATTTTGTCGCTCAAAGGCAAATGGCAATTCATTCGCAGCAAGCTGCCCACCGCCGAGGCTCGCCAGCATCTCAAATATTTAGACCGGATGTTCAGCGAGCAAGTGTTCAAACCCGACGAGCTGCGCGCAGTGATCGAGCAGTCGGTGACCGAATACACCAAATCGCTGACCGCAATCGAGAATCGTTTGCTGGTCGAGTGCCGAGCGGATATTCGCGAGCTCGATCCGCGGGCCGCGGCCATGTTGCCGATGATCGATAGCGAAAGCGCGTTCGCCGCTGAGTACAAGAAAATGCTCGATCAAGCGATCGCCGACGTAACCCGCGATGTCAAAGTCGGTTTTTCGCGCGAAGTGGTTTCGCTGATCGGCGGCGAAGTTGCTGCGATCGTGGCGCTGCGCGTCGGAGTGGCGGTGGCGACAAAACTGGGAGTCGATGCCGGCATACTCGGCGCGGGGGCTGCTTCATCTTGGGCGACCTTTGGCGTAGGATTGGCCGCGGCAATTGTGCTCGATATCGCCATCGACTGGCTCATGAAACTGGCGGGGCACGACCCGGTGGGCGAGGTTGCCAAGAAAGTCGAAAGCACGCTCGACCATATGCAGATGTTGTTGATCGATGGCGACCCCGAAGCGATCGAAGATCACCGCAAACTGCTACACTTGGCCGAACACGATCCCGCGGCAAATGTTCGCACCAAATGTCGGCAAGCCGTCGCCACCATCGAAAACAGCGGCAGCCTGGGTTTGCGACATGAACTGTGGCGAATACATTCACAGCGTTCGGCGCTCCGCGAAACGGCGCTGCGACGACTGCTGATCGAGGATCAAGCCAGTTTCGTGAAAGGCACGCATCATAAAATTTCAGATACGGAGCCAATGGATAAACAATCGCCACCTCCTGCGAAAGCTAAACATGTTAAGTCGAATCCATAAGTTGATCGCCATCGTATTCGTCGGGCCGATAGGGGTCGCGGCAATATCAGGCTGCGGTCGGCCCGAAGCAACTAAACCGCCCGAGAAAACGATCCAAGAAAAGCTCGAATCGAACGACTCGAAAGAGCGTGAGTCGGGTGCCGATGCTGCCATCAAAAAGTATGACAAGGGAGCCGCGCATGATACGAAATAGTATTTATTTATCGATGCGACATCGGTTGCGCGGCAATTACCGTTACGCGCAAGGCATCGCCCTGACTGTGGTTTGCCTGGCAATATCCAGCGGTGTCGCATCCGCCGGCGTCAAAAGCGAAGCGGCCCGAGAAGTCACGGAGTTTGTGCTGAAGAAATTCGGCAAAGAGACAGTCGAAGAAGGGGCCGAGAGGTTTACGGTCAAAGTTGAAGCACTGGCGACTCGTCACGGCGATGACGCCATCAAGGCTGTTCGCAAAGTCGGGCCGCAAGCGGTCAAGGTGATCGAACAAGCGGGTGCCGGCGGAACTCAGGCGGCCAAGCTCTTGGCGAAGTACGGCGACGAAGGGGTGTGGCTTGCCAAGCAACCGAACGGCCTGGCTCTGTACGCGAAATACGGCGACGACGCGGCCGAGGCGATGCTTAAGCACCCCGGCATTGCGGATGATGTAATTGCGGCTTATGGCAAGGAAGGGGCACAAGCGATGGGCAAACTCGGCAAAGACAATGCACTCGATCTCGCGAAGTTCGTCAAAGATGGTGAATTGGCCAAGATCGGTCGCGGCGCGGAAATTTTGGGCGTCATCAACAAGTTCGGCGATAGCGCGATGCAGTTTGTTTGGAAGCACAAGAAATCGTTGGCTGTGGGCGCGGCGCTGACGGCCTTCTTGGCCGATCCCAAAGCGTTTATCGACGGCACGAAAGACATCGCTCAATACGCGATCGAAACCGGCGGACAAGTCGCCGGCAAAGTGGTCGAATCGGTCGGAAATGTCGCGGCCGAAACCTCGCGCGGCATCACCGAGAATACGAATTTCACACCGGTGCTATTGGCCATCGTGGCTGTGATCGCCGTGTATGTGTTGTCGCGCACGCTGCTGCCACGCATCCTGCATCGCAAGGCCGAGGTCCGCCCTGATGAGTAATTATCGTCTGCAATAGCTCAGTCAAAGCCACAGAGAGCACAGAGAACTATAGAGATTTCAAGCAAGCACATAATAGTTGGCGTAGTCCGCCCTCACGCGTTGTTTTTAATGCCTGACGAGCTAACTAACGCGTTGCCATCGCATTCCTATTCGCGTTCATTCGTATCCATTCGCGGCTAACTTCTCTCGGCTTGCTTGACATGCTACCAGTTACTTCAAGTT
This sequence comes from Planctomycetia bacterium, assembly GCA_043737375.1. Classification (GTDB taxonomy): domain Bacteria; phylum Planctomycetota; class Planctomycetia; order Pirellulales; family JALHPA01; genus JAWXCH01. Next base: position 6,232 of record JAYTAU010000387.1, on the reverse strand, counting down.
GCTCGAATCTCTTTGTTCGATGCTGCACTATTGTCGGCTGTTTACTTCTAACGTCGATCACGACTCTGGCGGCCGACAATGAATTTCCGCCGGAGTTGGTGCGATTCAAAACCTACGACAAGAACCCAGTCTTTACCGCTGCCGGCGGAAATCATTGGGACGCCAAGATTCGCGAGCGCGGTTGGATTCTGAAAGAGAATGACGCCTGGCGAATGTGGTACACCGGCTACGATGGCGCACGCACCGGGCAAAAAATGCTCGGCCTGGCCACGTCGACCGATGGGCTGAACTGGCAGCGCGACGATCGCAACCCAATCTATAAACAGCTTTGGGTCGAAGACATGCAAATCGTCAAGCAAGGCGACACATACTATATGTTCTCGGAAGGGCGTGACGATCAGGCACAACTGATGACCTCGCGCGACGGAGTCGAATGGAATCGCGTCGGGCCGCTCGATGTGCGACTAGCAAACGGCGAACTGATCACGCCGGGACCGTTTGGCACGCCGACGGCGTATTTCGAGGATGGCATTTGGTATTTGTTCTATGAGCGCGGCGACAAAGCGATCTGGCTGGCCAAGTCGACGGACCTGAAGCGCTGGACCAATGTTGACGATCGGCCGGTGCTGAAACCCGGCCCGGAGGAATATGACCGCGACTACGTGGCGATGAATCAGATCGTCAAACACGCGGGGCGTTACTACGCGTACTATCATGGCGCGGCGATTCCTAGCCCGGCCCTCGACAGCGATGGCAAGCGACGCTCGACCGTCTGGGCGACGGGCATTGCGGTCTCCAATGACTTAAAGCAATGGAAAAAATATTCGGGCAATCCGCTATTTCCGATTAGCGAAAATAAGTCGAGCGGCATTCTGGTCCACGACGGCAAGCAGTATCGGCTGTACACGATGCACGATCGGGTCGAGGTACACTTTTACGACACATTGAAGGACAGTTCACCACGGAGGCACGGAGACGCGGAGGAAAGATAAATGTTTTACTTCAACGCATCAGAACTTGATCATCTTTCGACTGTATCGCAAATCTTCTTCCATCACTCTCGGTGTCTCCGCGTCTCGGTGGTGAAATTCCTTTGCCGCCAGCGGGCGACGAATTCGCGATAATCCTCCGGCGTGTCGATTCCAACCGTCGGTTCGTCGACGACTCCGATCACAACTGTGTGGCCATGTTCCAACGCGCGAAGCTGTTCGAGGTTTTCCAATTTTTCCAAAGAGGTTCGCGGCAACGCGGCGAACTGCATCACGAATTCGCGCCGATAAGCATACAGCCCGATGTGCTGATAGAAATACGCCGGTTCAATACTTAACAGTTCGTCGTTCCACTCGCGGGCATGTGGAATTGCCGCGCGGCTAAAGTACAACGCTCGACCATCGCGATCGAAGACGACTTTGACGCACGACGGATCGAGTAATTTCGCGCGCTCGCGAATCGGCGTTGCCAGCGTGGCCATGGGCACGGTCGGATTGCGTTCGAGCATTTCAACGACCATGTCGATCGCCTCGCCCGAAAGTTCCGGTTCGTCTCCCTGCACATTGACAAGAATGTCGGCATCGGGCAGTTGCAAAGCGACCTCGGCAATGCGATCGGTGCCGCTGGCACACGTCGGGCTGGTCATAAAGACTTGCCCGCCGAACGACCGAACCTCGGCGGCCAGCTCATCATGATCGGCTGCCACACAGACATGTGTGGGCCTTCGCGCTTGCCGAGCCGCTTCGTAGGTATGTTGCAATAGCGACTTGCCGGTCTCGCGCAACAGCAACTTTCGTGGCAGTCGGGTCGATGCCAGTCGGGCCGGAATGACGATCGTGCTGCGTAATCGGGTGTCCGCCATGCGTTTGCTCCGTTTTCAACGATTTTTCCGTTGTCAGGCAATTCGAACCGCCAATATCAGGCATCTTGCGAAGGAAATGGCAAGTTCGAATAGCGATTGCAGTGAATGATTGTCGCCGGGCCGCTTCAAAATTCGCATGGCAAAGGACTTAGCGCGTGCTAAGTTAGCTTAGCGAACGGGTCGCCGGCAACGGCTTGTTGTCGATATGCCTGTTTCCCACGCTGAACATAATAAATGTCACAACAGTTTGGATTGTGTTCAAGCGGGTGGTTTGCACTTGGTTTGGTGGATGGCGCTGGTGATAATTGTTGATGGTCGTCTGTGAAATCGCAAGCGAAGGTGTAATGGACCTGTAAGTGAATGTCCTGGTTGACGTTTGGATGCAGCAATCGATAAAGTTTCTGAGGATTTAATATGTGCGGAATTGTCGGTTACGTCGGACCCCGTGATGCGGTTGAGTTTCTTTTGTCTGGCTTGCGCCGGCTCGAATATCGTGGTTACGATAGTTCAGGCATCGCGACGATCGATCTGGACGGTCAGTTTTCGGTTTGCAAAACGGCCGGCCGCATCGACACGCTCGAAGAGCGGCTGATCGATAGCCCCACGCCTGGTCATATCGGTATCGGCCACACCCGCTGGGCTACCCACGGTTCGCCGACGGATGAGAATTCGCATCCGCATTTGGGCGGACAGCATGTATTGGCCATCGCTCACAACGGCGTGATCGAGAATTTTCGCCCGCTGAAGGCCCGGCTCGAGGCCGAGGGCTACGTATTCCGGTCGGCTACCGATAGCGAGATCATCGCGCATCTGATTGCAAGCTGTTTGCAATCGATTGAAGATCAACAGGCCAATCGGGCCGATCACTCGGCCGGTGCCAATAGCGCCATGAACGGTTCGTCGGCAGCTCCGGACACGACGAAACCCGAGGCGACGAAGCACGACGCACAGCACGCCGGTTCTGACAGTCAAAACCGATCCGGGCGGACGGCTGCCGCCAACGGTGCATCCGGCGGCTCGCACGTCCATCGTTCGACGATCATCGGGCCGAGCTATTTGGCCGCCGGCAAAGAGGCGCAATCCAGTCAGTACGATCACCTCATTCAGGCCGTCTCGGACGCGCTTTCGCAATTGCAAGGGACATACGGTCTGGTAATTCTGTTTCGCGATTTTCCGGAAGTGATTATCGCCGCGCGGCTCGGTAGCCCGTTGGTGGTCGGCGTGGCCGATGGCGAGCACTTTGTCGCCAGCGACGCTTCGCCGTTGGTCGGCTACACCGATCAGATCGTCTACCTGGCCGATCATCAAATCGCGGTGGTTACTGCCGATTCACTCCGCGTGATTCATCGCGATCAGGGACACATTAGCCACAACGTTCGCCAGCTAGAGATCGACGACTCGCAAGTGCAGCTGAACGGCTATCCGCATTACATGCTCAAAGAAATTTTTGAGCAGCCGGAGACATTGCAGAACGCGATGCGCGGGCGGCTGAGTTTGGAAGAAGCGACATCGGTGTTCGGCGGCTTGAACCTTTCGCCGCAACAGTTACGCAGCGCCAGTCGCATCGTGTTGACCGCTTGCGGAACGAGTTGGCATGCGGCCTTGGTCGGCGAGTATCTGATTGAAGAGTTCGCGCGAATTCCGGTCGAGGTCGAATACGCCAGCGAGCTGCGCTATCGCAATCCGCCGATGGATCGCGACGCACTTTTGTTCGCGATCACTCAGAGCGGCGAAACGGCCGATACGCTCGGCGCGCTGCGCGAAATGAAACGCAAAGGGCATCCGACTTTGGCGATCTGTAATGTCGTGGGCAGCACCATCGCTCAAGAGGCCGACGGCGGAATTTACCTGCACGCCGGGCCCGAGATCGGCGTCGCTTCGACCAAGGCTTTTACATCGCAATGTATCACCCTGGCCATGCTGGCCCTGTATTTGGGCCGGTTGCGACATTTAAGTTACGGAGCCGGCTTACGCATCATCGAGCAAATGCGACAGTTGCCCGACAAGGTGACCAGGGCGTTGGAGTGCAACGATCAGGTGCGCCGCATCGCGCAAAAGTATCATGAGTGCCGCAACTTTTTGTATTTGGGTCGGCAGTATAACTTCCCCGTCGCGTTGGAAGGGGCATTGAAGCTCAAGGAAATCAGTTACATCCACGCAGAAGGCTACCCGGCCGCCGAAATGAAGCATGGACCGATTGCCCTGGTCGATGAACACACACCGACCGTGTTTTTAATTCCGCACGGCATGGTCTACGACAAGGTGATGTCGAACCTGGAAGAAATCAAGGCCCGCGGCGGGCCGGTGATCGCCGTGATGTGTGAAGGGGATATGCGTGTGACGGAATTAGCCGACGACGTGATTACGGTGCCGAGCGTCGATGACTTTCTGCAGCCGATCATCTCGGTGATTCCGCTGCAATTGCTGGCTTATCATATTGCCGTACTGCGGGGTTGCGATGTCGACAAGCCGCGCAATTTGGCAAAGAGCGTAACGGTGGAATAGTTCGTATCGAACGGTACGGCACTTGCTCCTCTGTTCGAATCACCGATCTTCGATTTGTCGAGTGAAACGCATCCCTGTTCTAGGAGACTCATCATGACACACGTACACGATGGTCAATGCGGTCTGTGTACCCATTTTGGCGAACACGAAGTCGAGGCGCAAAAACTCGTCCAAATTCGACAATCGCACGAAGCCCCCGACGATTTGGTCGAAGAATGCAGTCACCCTAAGCTGGCTCCGCTGCACTTATTGGTATCACCGATCAGCGGCTGCGATGGTTTCGAACCGGCTTCGGTTTGACCAAGCTGTAAATTCAGTATCTCGGATTTCGCACTTTCGCGGCTTCGCGATCGATTCCGTCGAAAGTCGTCCACATCAAATCGCGAAATATCGAAAGTGCGAAAACGCGAAAAATCCGTTGTTAATGACGGATTTTTTTCATGCAGTTTCTGCCGGGGATTTTGCGATTGTTTCCAGGCGGCTACGATTGTCGATCCTCTATGCTTGGCAATGCGTACTTTTTTGTCGCGACCTCTCTTCGTCCGCATGACTCTGAGGCAGTGGGTTGTTCGATAGCGGGGAACGGCGTAAGTTTGACAGTTCGCCATTACACGGCTATACAAACTGCGAATTCCCTCGTTGTGCGCTTGAAATCAAGCCGGCGTTTCAGCTAGTCTGACGTTGCGGCAATCTACAATGCGGACGACGTTCGAGTCGAGAATTGCCAGGCAACTTGCGCCTAGTGCGACCGGTGTTGCGCAATAATCCACGAGGTCCGCGCATAGCGTGGTTAATGTAAGTGCTTATCAACTCACAACTAATCAATTCCGAACCTGTTTCGAGGGGGATGAATTCCTGCGCATTTTCCGTGATTTTGTGCCGTGCGCGGAATAATGCCGCTCAAGCCTCCAGTCCCGACCCTCCAGTCTCAAGCCTCCAACCTCTAGCCCCCTCCTAAACATGATTTTCGGAAAACTCTGGCGGGCACTGACCGCTCAAATGAACAAGGTCGCCAATTTCTTTTGGACGGCCGACCCGATCGCGCAAATGCAATACGAGTACGACTTGGCCGTTTCGCAACTCAAGGAAGGCCGCGAGGGGCTGGAACAATATCGAGCGTTGGTCGAGCGCGTCAGCCGCCAGGTGGCGAACGACAAACAGCATGTCGCTTCGCTCGAAGCAAAAATCAAGGCCTATCTCGGCTCGGGCGATCGCGAGACTGCTTCGAAGTTTGCCTTGGAATTGCAAAAGGCCAAGGGCGAATTGGTCGAGAACGAAGGCCAACTCAAAATGCATGAGGATGCCTATACCAATAACGTGACCAAAATCAAACATGCCTCGAAGAAGCTTTCCGACGTTCGCGAGAAAATCGCCAAGTACGATTCGGAGCTCAAAATGAGCCGCGCCGAAGCCGAAATGGCTAAGCTCGCCACGGCGTTTAATTTCGACGTTACGACCGACTTCGGCCAGATCGAGCAAGTTATTCAAGACAAGATCGGTTTGAATCGTGCCAAGGTCCGCGTTGCCGCCGATCTATCGAGCGAAGGACTGGTCGATATCGAACGCGAGGAGAAAATGGAACAACACATGGCCGATCAGGCTCTGCGCGAATACGAAGTGCAGATGGGCCTGGTCACACCCGAAACGGCCAACGTCAGCGATACGGTGAAAGACATCGGCCCGGCGACGCGGACCAGGCAGGTGGAAGGCTGAGCGGCGAGCAGCGAGGGGTGGGCAGCGAGGTTTTTATCCACTTCGACCCGAAGGGTCGTTTCCGTCAGCCTAGGGCGAAGCCCTAGGTTACGGTTGCCGCAATTCTATTCGACCCTGTAAGGGTCGTTCACGGCTGAATTTGACATGTCCCAATCGCTCGCA
>JAYTAU010000386.1:0-3908 GCA_043737375.1 Planctomycetia bacterium | reverse complement strand
ACCACGATGCATTACTTCGAAGGCCAGCCGCCGACCGACGAAGAACTGAACCGCGACATCGTCGAGTCGATCGCGCAGGGGCACTTGGTGCCAATTCTGTGCGTGTCAGGCCGCACTCAAGCTGGACTGAAGGAACTACTCGATGCGCTGTCGTTATGTTCGTTGCCGCCCGATCGAATCACGCGCACGGCACTCGACGACAGCGGCATGACCGTTGAATTGAAAGAAGACCCGCGCGGCCCGCTGGTCGCGCAGGTCTTCAAGACCCGTATCGACCCGTTCGTGCAAAAACTGTCGTACATGCGAATTTACAACGGCACGCTGAAGAAAGACGACAGCGTGCATATTTCAGGCGGGCGAAAGAACATCAAAGTCGGGCCGATCCTCGAAGTGCAAGGCAACGAGACGAAGGCGATGGACACCGCCGGCCCAGGCGAGATCGTCGCACTGGCCAAGGTCGAAGACCTGCACACCAACACAACGCTGGGTCCATGGACCATGGCGCCGATTAAATTCCCCACGCCGATGGTCGGGCTGGCGGCCATGCCCAAGAGTCGCGGCGATGAAGGCCGGCTCTCGACCGCGCTGCACAAAATCATCGAAGAAGATAGCACAGTGCATCTGGAGCGCGACCCGCAAACCAAAGAGCTGGTGATGACCGGCATGAGCGAGCTGCATTTGAGTGTGGTCCGCGAACGGCTGCAAAAGCGCGACAAGGTCGAGATCGAAACGCATCAGCCCAAAATTCCGTATCGCGAAACGATTCAACAAAAAGCCGAGGGGAGTTACCGGCACAAAAAACAGAGCGGCGGGCGCGGCCAATTCGGCGAAGTGCATGTACGCATCTATCCGCTGCCGCTCGGTGCCAAGCCGGAGGAGTTTGCGACAAAGGAACGCTTTCCGCAGATGCGCGAGCATCGCCACGACGAAAAGAACAACTTTATCTTCGTCGATTCGATAGTCGGCGGGTCGATACCGAACAACTTTATTCCGGCGGTCGAGAAGGGTTTCAAAGAACGCATGGAGCGCGGCATCATCGCCGGTTACCACGTGCAGAACCTGTGTGTGGAACTGTATTTCGGCAAGTATCACGATGTCGACAGCTCCGAAGCCGCCTTCAAGATTGCCGGCAGCATGTGTCTGCGCAATACTTTTCAGCAAGCCAAACCCAGTTTGCTCGAACCGATCGTGACGCTGCATGTCACGGTGCCCATCGAAAAAATCGGCGATGTGAATAGCGATATGTCAACGCGCCGCGGACGTGTGTTGGGCATGGAATCGGCGGGCGGAAGTCTGCAAACGGTTTCAATCCTTGTTCCGCTGGCCGAAGTGACGACATACGCGCGGAGTCTGAGCAGCATGACCGGAGGGCAGGGGAGCTACACGATGGAATTCAGTCACTACGACGTCGTGCCCGGCAACGTGCAGCGCGAGATCATTGAAAAGGCCGTGCTGCATCCTGAGGAGGAAGAGTAGGAGTTAGGGATCGGGGGTCAGGGAGTGCGGAATGCGGAGTTGGGAGTGCGGAGTGACTCAGTTACCAAGAGATGCTTAGGGGCGAACGAAAAATAACTTCCCGATATTTTCGACCCTCACCCCACCCTCTTCCAGAGGGAGAGGATTTTGTGAGGAAGTTATTTTTCGTTCGCCCCTTAGCTGTGCGACCATCGGCCCGCGCAGAGAAAAATCGGAAAGCGTGAGATGAGAAACGCAGATCGATGTTGAACAGCCCATCTCATCTCCGATTTCCCAAATCCGATCTCCGAATTTGAACGTCTCTGACACACGGTCGTCGCTAGTTACGCTATAATGGGCGTTTGCTCGCTCCTTCTGATTAGATCGAAATCATGTCCCAACGTCCCGCCCGGCTGGCTCGTCAAGCCAAATTGGGCAAGCCCCAAAATCGTAAACCGCAGTCGGGTACGCCCGTCGCTCGCGCTACTGGTACTGCCACGGCCACAACTCGCCCCAAAAAATTCGGCCGCCAGCGGCAGGGCCGTCGGCAACTCGAATCCGATGATCCGCGTCCGCGGCTGCAAAAGGCGCTGGCCGCAGCCGGTCTGGGCAGCCGTCGCGAATGCGAAGAGATGATCACCGAAGGCCGCGTCGAGGTCGATCGCCAGATCGTCACTAAGCTGGGAACGCGCGTCGATCCGTCGACGCAAGAGATTCGCGTCGACGGCGATTCGCTCAAAAAATCCAAACTGCAACACTTCATGGTCAACAAGCCGATGGGCGTGGTCTCAACCGCGCGCGACCCGGCGGGTCGGCCGCGCGTGACCGACTTGGTGCGCAGCAGTCAGCGGTTGTTCACCGTCGGCCGGCTCGACATGTCGAGCGAGGGGCTGATTTTGGTCACCAACGACGGCGAACTGACCAACATGTTGGCTCATCCGCGCTACGGCGTCGAAAAGACTTACCTCGCTCAAGTCGTCGGCGAACCAACCGCCGATGTGCTGGCCAAATTGCAACGCGGCATTCATTTGGCCGAAGGCTTTGCACATGCCAAGCGGGTGCGAATCAAAGGGCGACACAAGCAGAGTACCACGCTCGAAATCGTGCTCGACGAAGGCCGCAACCGCGAAGTCCGCCGGTTGCTGGCGAGGGTCGGGCACAAGGTGCTGCGACTGAAGCGCATCGCGCTGGGCTCGCTGCGGCTAGGCCCTTTGGCTCCCGGCGAGTATCGCCCGCTACGTTCCAACGAGATCGAAGAATTGAAGCGACACGCGATCGAGGCCGCTAAACAAGCCACGCAAAAGCCCCCGCGGCCGCCACGACCGAAGTCAGCCGCGCCCGAACCGATCGCGGTTCGCGAGCCTGTGGAAATTCTTGTCAACACGCGCGCTCCGATTGCGGAATCGGACGAAGAGTACGAATGGTTCATGAGCCAAGCCGGTCAGACCGGTACGATTATCGGCGATGTTGGCGGGGGAGATGCAACCGGTGACGATTCCCGAGGTGACGATGAATCGGTCATGGACGCGTCTCGCGTCAGCGGTCGCCCACGGATCGAACCGATTGTCGACATGCGCCGCGGCGGTGCAATAGTTCCGCCTTGGCAACGCAAATCGGCCGACGACGACGATGATCTGGATGACGACGAGTTCGAAGAGTTCGCGATCGATGAAGCGTTGGACGACGATGCAATCGAGGATTCGCCGGCACGTCGTACTCAAACCCGCTCGGATCGCTCGACAGGAAAACCGAGTCGGCAGCAGGGCCGGCCCGCTCGCCCAACCGGAAAACCCAGTCGTGAGGCGGGCAAGCCCAGTCGCGGGTCAGGCAAACCCAGCCGTCCTACGGACAAACCCAATCGCGAGGCGGGTAAATCCAGCCGACCAAGGCCTGGCGGCGCGAAACTCGATCGCTCAATCGCAGTCGGGGGCGACTCCGACGAATTGCGCAGCGCACCAACAGGCGGTAAGCCGGGAGGTAAGTCCGGCGGTAAGCGACGTTACCCGGACTCACAGAGCCGTCGCAAGGCGCTCGGACCGAATCGCGCCGCCGGCAAACCAAAGTCAGGTGAGCACACTGAAGACATGCCCGCGCAGGGCCGTGGGCATGGCACCCCCAGTAAAAAAGGGGGTAGCGACAATTTTCGCAGTAAGTCGAAGTTTGTTCCGAAGCCCGGTGCCCAGAGCGATCCGGAAGGCATGAACACGCAAAGCCGTGAGTACGGTGGCCGAGCGGAGTCGGGCTACGGTCGATCCGAAGGCCCGACGCAAGACGACCGACGCGCGTTTCATCGAGGATTTACCGGAATTCCGGCCGGTGGTTTCAAAAAGGGCAAAGGCAAAAAATTCGGTAAACCGGCCGGTGGTAGCAAGGCCGCCGGCGCGGGAAGTCCTCGCAGTGGAAAGTCCGATGCCTCGGGCAATCGTCCACCGCGACCCGCGAAAACCGGCAAG